>CALVYN010000061.1 GCA_944372245.1 uncultured Bacilli bacterium | reverse complement strand
GGTGAGATAGGCCTTGAGCGTGCGCTGCGCGCCCTTGGAGAAGGGAACGAGGCGCTCCCTCTTCCCCTTGCCGAAGGTCTTGATGATCCGCTCCTCGACGTCGGTGTTGGCCAGGGTCAGACTCACGGTCTCTCCAGCGCGCAGGCCGGTGGCAAACATCAGCTCGATCAGGGCCTGGTCGCGCAGGACCAGCGGGTCATCCCGCTCGGCGTTGCGGGTGAAGAGGGAGACGACTTGATCCGGCGTCAGAAAATCGGGAAGCCTCTTTTCAGCTCTCGGTGTCCTCAGAAGGTCGAATGGATTGACCTTGGTCAATTCCTGGTCAATCAGATAGTCATAGAGAGTCCTGAGCGCAGAGACCTTTCGCTTGGTCGAGCGGTGGGAGATTCCCTGCTGAGCCAACTCCCCCAGGAAGAGGCGGCAGGTGGAGACGTCGGCATCCAGCAGGCCCTTCTCCTGGCTGAGGAGGAAGACGCGAAAGGCGCAGGCGTCGGAGAAATAGGCGCGAGCGGTGTGGGGCGAATAGCGCCGCACGTTCTCCAGGTAGTCTCTAAAGCGGTCGAGCAGCAGCGATTCGCCCGCGATGATCAGAGGTTCCTCTGCTGCCACTCTCTCGTCGCCTCCTCGCTTTCCTGGGCGCAGCGCGCGTGGTCCTTGATGCTGTCGCGAACCAGGATGCCGTAGGTTGCGTTCATCGGGGCGAAGCGCTTGGGAGAGGACATGACCAGGTAGTTGACCAGGCTTCCGAGCATCGTGTTGAGAGGGATGCAGTCCACCTGGCCCTTGGTTAGGAGCATATAGGCGTAGATGCCGGCCAGCAGGCCGGTCGCGGCCGACTCGCAGTAGCCCTCGACGCCGCTGATCTGCCCACCCAGGAGGATGTGGGGGTCGCACTTGAGGGTCAGATCGCGATTGAGCACGGCCGGGGCGCAGACGTAGGTGTTGCGGTGCATCAGTCCGAAGCGGGCGAACTTGGCCTGAGCCAGAGCGGGAATCATGCTGAAGACGCGCTTCTGCTCGGGGTAGGTCAGGTTGGTCTGGAAGCCCACGAGGCCGTATAGCTTGCCCGCGGCGTCGTCCTGGCGCAGCTGGACGACGGCATAGGTGCCCTCAGGGCAGTTCAGCCCCTGGGGTTTGAGGGGGCCATAGCGCAGGGTCAGGGGACCGCGGCCGGCCATCACCTCGAGGGGCAGGCAGCCCTCGAAGTGGTCGAAGTCGTGGAGGGTGGCGCGCTTAGCGCCGGTCAGCTCGCGCACGAAGGCGAAGTACTCATCCTTGGTCAGCGGGCAGTTGAGATACTTGCCCTCGCCCTTGTTCCAGCGGCTGCCCTCGAAGGTCTTGGACCGGTCGATGGAGGAGAGGAAGACCAGGGGCGCGGCAGCGTCGTAGAAGGCGAGCATGCCCGCACCCATGCGCTCGGCCAGGTGCTGGGAGAGGGCGGGCGAGGTCAGCGGGCCGGTGCAGACGATGGTGATCCTTCCGTCGTCGGGAATTGTAGCCACATCGGCGCTCACGGTCCGGATCAGCTTCTCGCCGGCGATCCTCTCGGTGATGAGGCGGGAGAATTCCTGCCGGTCGACCGCCAGGTCCTGCCCCGAGGGGAGGCGGGTCTGGTCGGCGGCCCACATCACCGCCGAGCCGAGGAGGCGCATCTCGGTCTTGAGGAGACCGGGAGCGGAAAGAGGGTCGGCCGACTTGAGGGAATTGGAGCAGACCAGCTCGGCGTAGAGGTTCCGCTCCGACTGGGCCTCACCGAGATGGTCCGGCTTGAGATCGTATAGCTCGACAGGAATCCCGTGGCGCGCAAGAAAGAGGGCGGCCTCGCTGCCTGCGAGACCGCCTCCGATCACACGGATCCGATCCTCGACGTATTCGGCGCTCATCACTCTTCGGCCTTAGCCTTCTTCGCGCGGGTCTTGCGCGGAGTCTTGAGGATGTAGCGGCACTCGGGGTAGGCCGAGCAGGCCACGAAGGGGCCGAAGCGGCCGGTCTTCTCGACCAGCTTGCCCTTGCCGCACCGGGGGCAGGTCGGCGCATCCTCGGGGATCTCGATGGGCTTGCGCGCCCGGCTGTTCTGCCGCCCGTCGATGTAGGTGCAGTTGGGATAGTTGGAGCAGCCGATGAACTCGGTGCCCCGGCGGGAGCGGCGGCGCACCAGGGCGGAGCCGCACTCGGGGCAGACCTTGCCCTCGACGATGTCGGGAGCGGACTTCTCGACGAAGTGGCACTTGGGGAAGCCCGAGCAGGCGACGAACTCGCCGAACTTGCCCTTGCGGTAGACCAGGGGTCGGCCGCACTCGGGGCAGTCGCGTCCCGCGGGCCGGTCGGGGACCTTGTCCATGGTCTTCTCGGCGGTCTGGTAGCGAGCGATGAAGTCGGAGTAGAACTTGTCCAGGGTCGTTTTGACCTCGGTCTTGCCGTCGGCGATGTCATCCAGCTCGGACTCCATGTTGGCGGTGTAGGAGGCATCCATCAGCTCGGGGAAGAAGGCGGTGAGCTGCTCGACGGTCAGGTCGCCCTGCTCGGTGGGGGCGAGGATACCCTTCTGGGAGACGACGTAGTCGCGGTCCTCGAGGGTGGAGATGGTCGAGGCGTAGGTCGAGGGGCGGCCGATGCCCTTCTCCTCCATCAGGTGGACCATGCGGGCCTCGGTGTAGCGGGCGGGCGGCGTGGTGGTCTTCTTCTCCTGCTCGACGCCGTTTAGGGCGATCTTGTCCCCCTGCTTCAGCTCGGGGATGTTGGTGGGCTTGGGATAGGACTCGAACTCGCCATAGACCTTGGAGTAGCCGTCGAAGTGCATCTTGAC
>CALVYN010000060.1 GCA_944372245.1 uncultured Bacilli bacterium | reverse complement strand
TGACCCATCGGGTCACCGCCCTGGATCATGAAGTTCTTGATGATGCGATGGAAGACGAGTCCATCATAGAAGCCAGCCCTAGCAAGAGCAGTAAAGTTGGCGCAGGTGTTGGGCGCGCTCTCCCAGTCGAGCTCGAGGTTGATGGTGCCGAAGTCTCTGATGTTGATCTGGATCATTTGTTTTCCTCCGCCTCCGCCGGAAAGACCTCATCCACGCTCAGGATCCTGAGCCCGGACAGGCCTCGCGTGCCGTTTAGGAAGTCCTGGACACCCATCGGCTTCTTGCCCGGCTTCTGCACGGTCAACAGCTCGACGGAACCGCCTGCGACTCCCACGGCCAGCACGCCGCGGTCAGCGGATATAATCTTACCTTTTTCACCCGCCTGATGTCCCAACCTGGCGCGATAGACCTTCAGCTGTAGCCCATTTTCCAACCTCAGGAAGGCGCCGGGCTTTTCGGAGAAGGCCCGCACCCGGCCGATGAACTGGGCCGGGGTCAGACTCGGATCGAGATACTCGTCGCGCCGCTGAAACATGTGGCAGAAGGTCACCTGGCTCTCATCCTGCGGCTCGCCGGCCAGCTCGCCCGCGATATAGGCGGGCAGGTCTTCCACGATCAATTCTGCCGCGGCCCGGGAGATCTTCGCCGTCAGGCTGGTGCAGTCGTCCTCGGGGGCGATCGCCACCTTCCGCCGGGCGAAGACCCGGCCCGCATCCATCTGCTTGACCATCTCCATCAGGCAGACCGCCGTGCTCTCATCGCCGTTGAGGAGCGCCGTCTGGATGGGGGAAGCACCCCTGAGCCGGGGCAGGTCGGAGGCGTGGATATTGACCGGAGGGAGGCTGCTAGAGAGGGCGAGGACTCTTGTGGAGAGAATCTGACCGAAGGCATAGGTCAGGAGCAGGTCGGGGTGAAGATCGGCCACGAAACCATAATCCCGATTCAGCTTCTCGGGCCGGTGGAGGGGGATCTGGTGGGCCAGAGCGACCCTGGAGACCGGGGAGGGCGTCGGGGTGCGCTCCCGCCCCTTGGCCGCATCGGGCTGGCTCACCACGCCCACGATGTTGAACCCGTGGGCCAGGAGGGTCTCAAGGCCCTCGGCGGCCAGAGCCGGAGTCCCCAGAAAGACGATTCGACAATCCTTGCAATCCATATTCACACCTCCGTAAAACACGCTCCGATATTCTATTAAAAATCCCGCCGGAAGCGGGATACACATGCAGCTAGATGCCGAGGGCGACCAGGATCATGAACACGGCCACCAGGACCAGCACCAGGCCGATCAGACCGATTCCGACCCAGCCGACCCAGCTGACGCGGAACCGGTTGCGAGCCAGCCACCAGATCGAGCCGGCCAGGGTCACCAGACCCAGGCCGATGAGGCTGAAGGCCGGCGCCCAGGCCTGGGGAGCCCGCTCGCTCATCAGGACCATGACACCGATGGACAGGATGATCAGCGCGGCCGCGATCCAGAGGATCTGCCAGCCCAGCCGGTCGTGATAGGTCTTGGCGGCCCGCCCTCGCTCCTCATAGCTGGTCAGACCCAGGCGGCCGGGATGGACGGTGCAGGTATAGTCGCCCGCGGCCCTGAGGAGGGTCGCACGGACCAGCGAGAGCTGCTCCGGGGTGAAGCCGGCCTTGGGGATGCAGATCATCCTCCCGCGGTCGGGCGTGACGATGAAGGCCTCAGAGGTCTCCTGCAGGCGGGCGACCAGATCGTCGAGAGCGATCTCCTGGCTGTCGAAGGGATGGGTGACCACCAGCCGCTCCAGCCCCACGCGGCAGCGCACCGGCCCGCTGGTGAACCAGGTCCTGACGGGATAGCGGGCGAGGGTGAAGAAGATGGCGAAGATGACCAGGCCCACCGCCACGACCAGATAGAGGATGCCGGGCACACCCGGCCCGGAGGATTCAGACAGCAGCGCGCCCAATCCGGCGAAGAGGAAATCTAGAAAGGCGGCCGGCAGGAAGGCGACAAGAAGCAGGGAGGCGCTCTCCCAGCCCGCTTTGAGGTACAGCCGGGCGCAGGATTTCGCCTCCGACTGCGCCAGGTCTATCTCGTTCGCCCGGTCGCTGTTCAGCGTGCCGGGCTCGAGGCCGACCGCCTGGGAGATCCTGGCGTCCAGCTCCGGGGAGGGAGTCTGCCCATCCACAAGATAGTAGAGGAGTTGGTTCTCACTCATACCGAGCTTCTCAGCTAGAGTGATTAGCCGCTCACCCCGATAGCTGAGAAGCGTCCTAAGCCTATTTAGATAATCCATCGCGATCCTCGATATACACGTAGTCTTCGTCCTCGGAGGTATCGGTGTCATCCAGGGGTTCATCCCGGTCGGGCAGGATGGCCGTATCGTCCTCCTTGCGGGCGATGTCGCTCTCGTCGGCGACCGCCTCGCGGGCCCGGTCGGCCATCGCCTTCATCCGCGCCTCCTGGATGTCCTCCGCATCCGATTCGTCCTCGATCTCGCCCACCAGCTCCTCCACCAGGTCCTCGACGGTGATCAGACCGATGGCCTTGCCCTCGCTGTCGCGCACGACCGCCATGTGCTGGCGGAAGCGCTGCAGGCGCTTGAGGGCTAGGGAGGCGTTGGTCTTAGCCGAGAAGAAGAGGGCGGGCTTGACCGCCTCCTGAATGTCGTTGGAGCCGGAGAGGAGCATCTCGTAGAAGTCGCGCTGGAAGATGATGCCCTCGACCTGGCCGCTGGCCCGGTCGATGTAGGGCATGCGGGAGTAGTTGTTGTCGATGAAGAGCTGGCGGATCTGGTTCACGCTCATCGTGTCGTCGGCGCAGACCGCCCGGCCCATCGGGGTCATGACCCGTTCGATGGTCTTGTCGTCGAAGTTGAGGGAGTTCTGGATCAGGTCATGCTCCTCCTTCTCGATCGCGCCCTCGTCGTAGCTGTCGGTGATGACCGCCATCAGGTCGCGCTCGGAGATCTCCGGGCGGGGCTTGATCTTGAGGGCCTTGCCCAAGAGGTCCTGGCAGCCCTCGGTGAGCCAGACCAGGGGGAAGAGGACGTAGACGAAGAAGTTGAGAAGCGGGGCCAGGTAGGCCGCGGTCCGCTCTGGCCGCTTCTCGCCCAGGGCCGAGCCGAAGATCTCCGAGAGGAAGAGGTTGGGCACGATCGCCACCAGCGCCGCGATGAGGATGC
>CALVYN010000059.1 GCA_944372245.1 uncultured Bacilli bacterium | reverse complement strand
AAGCTGAACGCCCAGGCCAAGAGCGAGGTCTTCGACCGCTTCCACACCGGCTACGACTGCGTGTTCGACACTACGGGCTCGGTCGGTAAGAGATATCGCCGCCAGGACGAGATCGGCACGCCCGTCTGCTTCACCTACGACTTCCAGTCCGCAGAGGACCACTGCGTGACCGCGCGCGACCGCGACACCATGGAACAGGTTCGAATCCCCATCGATTCGATCCCCGATTATCTGACGAAGATGCTGGCCCGCTAGGCCGACGGAAGGGAGGACTATGCCACTCACGGGATTTGCTCTTGAAGTTCACGACAAAGCAGATATCGTCAAGGTCACTTCCGCCTTCCTCAAGGTCATTCCCAAGGGCAATAGATTCACGGCCATCTGCCCCTTTCACGCGGATACGAATCCCTCGCTGAGCATCAACCCGGAGAAGAACATCTTCAAGTGCTTCGTCTGCGGCGCCGGCGGGGACTCCATCAGTTTCGTGCGCCGCTATACGGGCGTCTCCTTCAGAGAGGCTGTCGAGAGGGTGGCCCAGATCATGGGTATCCCCATCCCGACCTCCTTCGGCAAGCAGACCGCGGCCGCCCCCAAGGTCACGGGAGCCCAGATGGCGCTGGACGACCTGCAGAAGTTCTATCGGATGATGCTGGTGTCGCCTCAGGGTCAGCGCGCTCTCGATTACCTCCACAACCGCGGGATGGACGATGCGACCATCGAGAAGTTCGGCATCGGCTATGCGCCGGCCGATGGAACGATGGCCATCCGCTCCCTGCGCGACAAGATGGGCCGGAGCGTGGAGGACCTCGAGGAGGCCGGAATCCTGTCCAAGGGTTCGGCCCAGCTGCGCGACCGCTACGCCGAGCGCATCATGTTCCCCATCCGCGACGCCTTCGGCCACACGGTCGGCTTCTCCGGCCGCAAGTATCTGCCCGATGACCCTTCCGACTCCAAGTACATCAACTCGCCCGAGACCAGCCTCTTCATCAAGTCCAAGCTCCTCTACAACCTCGACAACGCCTGGGAGCCGGCCAGGAAGGCGGGCTACATCTACGTGCTCGAGGGCTTCATGGATGCCATCGCCGTTACCCGCGCGGGTATCCCGGCCGCCGTCGCCCTGATGGGCACAGCCCTGACCAAGGAGCACATCGGCCTCCTGCAGCGCCTCCATGTGCAGGTCCGCCTGTGCCTGGATTCCGACGCAGCCGGCCAGCTCGCCGAGCGCAACAACGCCCCCCTGCTGTCCCAGGCTGGCGTGCCCTATCGGGTGGTCAAGCCCTTCACCCAGGGCAAGGATGCCGACGAGGTGCTCCACAACGCCGGACCCGAGGCTCTGGTCGCCGCTTTGAATAATCTCCTTGACGCTTTGACCTTTCGCTTACAAACTCTAGAGCCGACTTCCCCGGACTACCTGCGTTCCGTCGATCGAATCATCGCGGAATCAGGTGCCGAGATATCGGCGCTTTCTCCCTCTGAGAAAGAGTTGCTAATTCAGAATCTTGTATCATCCACCAACCTCAATGAGGACTATTGGCGCGGTGTGTTGACCCGGTCACCCGCTCCGGCGCCCCAGCTGGGTACCCCGAGTGTCCCCCAGCAGGAGGGCCCCACCATTGGCGAGGCGACCAACCTCGTGGGCACCGCCCGCAAGGTCGCCAAGCTCATGGCGGTGGACAGCCTGAGGGCTGTCTCCCACCTGCCGAACCGCCCCGACGTCAATGCGATCCTCACCAGCGAGACGACTATTCTCTCCTACCTCATCCACTCCCCCGCCGCCTGCGATATCGCTCAGTCCTTCTTCTCTGACCCCACCCACAGCGAGTTTCTCATCCCCCTCGTCAAGGCGTGCAGCCTCGAGGTCATGGAGATCTTCGAGGAGGAGCAGATGCCTCAGGATGGCCTGAGCCCCGCTCAGGTCGCCGAGGTCGGAGACCGCCTCGCCCAGCAGGTCGAGGAGGATCCTCAGACCTTCGAGGGCATCGCGCCCGTCGAGGCCAAGACCTTCTGGGAGCTCGTCTGCCAGCAGCCCATCTATCACCTCGACAACATCGTCACGAACATGAAGAACCAGCTGAAGCAGCACGAGGTGAAGCTTGGAGAATATCGCATCTTCAATGCGGCGCAGACCAAGTCTACCGACATGGAAGACATCAGAGCCTTAACCGAAGAGAAGAGGAGGTTGATCAGGAATGGCAAGAAAAAGAAGCGCTAGCGAATACCTCCGCACCCAGGCGGAACCCGTCTCCTCCGCCGAGATGGACGAGCTGTTCAAACAGTACGCCCAGACGAAGGACGCCGCGCTGTTCGACCGGTTGGTCGAGCTCAACCTCGGCCTCGCCTACCATCAGGCGGCCCAGGTCAATGCCCGCTTCCCCAACATCCCCTTCGAGGACCTCGCCCAGGAGGCCAGCCTCGGCCTCATGCGGGCGGTCGAAGGCTTCGACCCGACCCGGGGCAACCGCTTCTCCACCTACGCCGTGCCCTGGATCAACGCCTATCTCCAGGCCTACCTGCGCCGCGTCTCATCCATCGCCATGCCCCGCTCCAACGCGGAGCTGGTGGGTCGGGTGAGCGCGGCCGAGCAGCGCCTGAGCCAGTCGCTGAAGCGCACCCCCACCGATGAGGAGATCGCCAAGGAGGTCGAGATGGACCCGGCCGACGTGCGCGACATCCGCAGCATGCGCATGAGCGTCATCAGCCTCGATAGCCCCGCTGATGCCGCCGATGCCGATGCCCGACCCAAGATCGAGTCGGTCACCGACGACTCCCAGGACCCCGAAGAGAGCAGCTATCTTCAGATCGATCTGCAGATCGTGCGCCGCGCCTTGGACAGCCTCGATGACAAGGCGCGGCGCGTCGTGGAGATGTACTACGGAATCGAGCCCTGCACTCGCCAGTACACCTTCAAGGAAATCGGTGACGAGCTCGGCTTCTCCAAGCAGCGCGCCCACCAGATACTCAAGGAGGCACTCGAACGCATCAAGAGCCAGCTCTCCGTCGTTGAAGACAGGTAGATAAGCCACATCAGGAGGATCAGAAAATGGCAAAGAAGGTAGATGTCACTAAGAGCAAGAAGACCGAGACTCCTTCCACCGCGAAGGAGAAGGCCGTTTCCAAGAAGGCCCCGAGCAAGGGCGCAACCGCTGCGCCGGCCACCCCCGCAGCCAAGCCCGCCAAGGCCCCCTCCTCCAAGGCTGACAGCGCCGCCAAGAGCGCTGAGTCCGCCCAGACCAAGACTGCCGCTAAGGCGAAGGCCAAGCCGGCCGCCCCCAAGGCGACCGAGGCGGCCAAGACCGCCCCTGCGGCGGCAACCAAAACCAAGAAGGCTCCTGCCAAAGCGAAGGCTGAGGCTGCTCCCAAGCCCGAGGTGAAGGCCAGCAAGGCGCCTGCCAAGGCCCCCGCGCAGCCCAAGAAGACCGCCGTTAAGGAGACCAAGCCCACTCAGCCTGCCGTCAAGGCCGAGAAGGAGACCGCTGCGAAGGCTGCC
>CALVYN010000058.1 GCA_944372245.1 uncultured Bacilli bacterium | reverse complement strand
GGAGCTTGAGATGGTCGTCCAGGGCCAGATAGGCGTTGGCGAGAGTCTGGGCCTGCACGCCCTGGGTGGCGTCGACTAAAAGGAGCGCCCCCTCGCAGCAGGCCAGGGAGCGCGAGACCTCGTAGGTGAAGTCGACATGGCCCGGAGTGTCGATGAGATTGAGGAGGTAGTGCTCTCCATTCTCAGCAACGTAATCCAAGTTGACAGCATTCAATTTAACAGTGATTCCCCTGCGCTGCTCGAGGGGCAGTTCATCCAGCATCTGCTGGGTGGACTCGCGCAGAGGCACGGCGCCGGTCAGCTCCAGGATCCGGTCCGAGAGCGTGGTCTTGCCGTGGTCGATGTGCGCGATAATCGCAAAGTTGCGGATGTGTTCCCTATCGTAGTCCATGTTGTCACCTCCCTTGTTCGCCGTCGGCCCTCTCCCAGAACTTCTGGCAGAGCTCCTTCACCTCCGCGGGGCTCTGGACCTTGTGCACGTGGCCGAAGGTCTCGCGGATCAGGCGGCCGTAGGCGGTACTGCTCAGCCGGTGGTCGATCAGGAGGATGACGCCCCGGTCCTGTTCGCGCCTGATCACTCGGCCGGCCGCCTGGACAACCCGGTTGAAGCCGGGGAAGCGGAAGGCGAAGTCGAAGCCCTGGATGCCGTTGTCGGTATAGTAGGTCTGCAGCCTCTTATTCACCAGGTCGGGTGTCGGTAGGCCCACGGTGACGATGGCCACGCCGCTCAGGGCTCCATCCTCCATCTCGATGCCCTCGCTGAACACGCCGCCCAGCACGGCGAATCCGACGGTGGTATAGCTGGGCTTAGCGTGAAAGCTGGCGATGAACTCGTCGCGGTCCTCCAGAGACATCGAGGCGCTCTGGACGATGATATCGGCCGCGGACTGCTGCCTGAAGAGGTCGACCGCCTGCGCCATATAGGCGAACGAGGGAAAGAAGACCAGATAGTTTCCCACCCGCGACTCGACCATGGTGTGGATGGATGCCACGACCCTCTCCAGCGTGCTGTCGCGATAGCGATACCGCGTATCGACCCCGACATCGGCCAAAATCAGGCGGTGCTTGGGGTCGAAGGGGCTGGGCAGGCGGATGGTGTTCTCCTGGGCTACGTCCACGCCGCCCAGCAGGGTGATGTAGTAGTCGAAGGGCGACAGGGTCGCCGAGAAGAAGAGACACGAGTCGAACTTGGTCGTGGTCTCGTGGATCTCCTTGGCCGCATCGAGGCACTGGCAGTGGAAGGAGATGACCTTCCTGTGGTCATACTGGAGATAGTAGGTGTAGTTCTTCGGCGGATCGGGCAGCATGTTGCGGAAGGACTTGACCTCGTTGCACAGGTCGAGGAACGACTGGGGCAGGGGGCTGGCCGCGCGCTTGGACTCCTCGAGGCTGAGGTTGGCGAAGGTGCGCAGAAACCCGCTCAGCTCGACCGGGATCTCCTCGATGGGGCGGGCGTCGCCCTCCTCGGGCGGATACTCTTCACCCAGCCGGTCAAAGAAGCCGAGGATCTGGCGCAGAACCTGGCGGACGGCGTGATGCTCGCGCCCCTTCAGCTCTCTCAGCGCCCGCTCGAGGTCGGCGCGATAGAGGGCGGCGGAGTACATCTCCCGCGCTCGGTGGGGCAGGTTGTGCGCCTCGTCCACTAGGATGGTGAAGGGATTGTTGACGACGCCCAGATTGCCCGCTGCTCGCACCTCGGGGTCGTAGATGTAGTTATAGTCGCAGATGACCACGTCGGCCTGCTGGGCCATGCTCATCTCCAGCTCGAAGGGGCAGATCCTCCATTTCTGAGCCAGAGCCACGATATCGTCGACATCGAGAATATTCTTCTGGCTGAAGCCGTCGATCATAACATCTCGAAGCTTGGTGAAGAAGTCGACAGCAAAGGGGCAATCCCGCGGATTGCACCTCTTCTTCAGTTCAGGGACGTTCAGACAGACCCGTTCCTTCGCCCCCACCACGATTGCGCGAAAGACCGTTCCGCCCTTCTCGAGCATGTGGGCGGTCTTGAGCGCCTGGCGCCGGATCGAGGTCTTGGAGGTCAGATAGTAGACCCTCTCGGGGCCGCCCTCATCGGCCATGCTCACGATGGCGGGCATCAGGGCGCAGACGGTCTTGCCGATGCCGGTCGGAGCCTGGCAGTAGCCGATCTTGTGCTGGTGCACGACCTGCGTGCAGAACTCGTACATGTCGCGCTGGCCCGCGCGCCAGGAGGAGAAGGGGAAGCAGGTGCGCTTGAGCGACTCGTTCCGCCGGTGCACGTGGTCGGACTGGCGGCGATAGTCCTCAAGCCAGCGCTTGATGACCTCGCAGCAGAAGTCGTTCAGCTCCTCGAAGGTGAACTGCTCGTTGAAGATCAGCCGCTCCGACTCGCGGTGCTGGCGCACGTAGGTCAGGCGGACGTTCATCGCCTTGCGGTGATTCTGGCGCGCGAACATCCAGGCGTACATCTTCGCCTGGCCCTGGTGCCACTCGTAGTTGGCCTCCTTGAAGGCCTCCAGGTCGGCGATCGTCGACTTGATCTCATCGATGGTCTCGATCTCTTGGCCGGTGATGAGACCATCGGCCCGACCCTGGATATCCAGGGTCAGATCGCCATCGATAAACAGCGTCCGGAGAGGATACTCGGAATGGTAGTTCGCCCCCTGCTGGCTCTGGATGTCGCGGTGGACGACGGAGCCCTCCGCCATCGTCTCGGTGTTGAAGACGCGATTATCGAGGTTTCCCGTCCGCAGGACCGCATCGACGATGTCGTGAACCGATACGCTGATTACCTTACTCATTGCGGAGAAATTTTAATCCCTCCGCCAAAAACTTAGAAGCCGGTTCCCCGCCGATAGAAGACCTCCGAGAGGTAGTGAGCCAGAAAGATCTCGCTGGCGCAATTCCCTGACCGCTGCTGGGCGCGGATCTCGCTGAGGATGCTGGCCGCGAGGCTGGAGCCGCGCTCCTGGGCCGCCACCAGAGCCTGGAAGGCCCCCGTCAAGCTCTTCTCATCCTGGTGGGAGAGCAGGTCGATCATCGCGATGTAGCCATCGGCATCGGCGTCGCCCACGCACCGGGCCCGCTGAAAGCAGTCGCGCGCCTGCTCGCAGCTCTGAGCGGTACCGATTCCGTGGAAGTAGCAGACGCCCAGCTGGTACCAGGCGGTCCCCAAACCGGCGGAGGCCGCCTGGTGGAAGAGGCCGCAGGCCACATCCGGAGCGAAGCGGACCCCGCAGCCGGTCATGTAGAAGATGGCGAGGACATACAGAGCCTCGGGATCGTGGTGGAGGAAGCCCAAGCGAAACAGCTCCATGACCGCATACCGATCGTCGGTCTCCGGGTTGCGCTCATAGGTGGCCAGATAGGCCCAGATGAGCAGAGCCTGCCGGCCGCCGGTCACATCCGCCTTGGCGTCCCGGGTGAGCTTGCCCAGCTCGGTCTGGGGAAAGGAGATGAAATCCAGGATGATCCCGCTGGAGTGGGCTCTCTTGAACTCCTCATACGTCTCGACATCGATTCGGCGATAGACATACTCTCTGATGGCTGGCATCTCAGGCTCCTCCTCGTTTCATCTCTATCTGTCGAAAAGCTATTTCCGACAGGGAGGAGCACCTTTTATATTTCAAAACCGTGGGATGGAGCTCACATCTGACCCCCTCCAGCTGGAGGGGGTCAGGAGCCGATTCC
>CALVYN010000057.1 GCA_944372245.1 uncultured Bacilli bacterium | reverse complement strand
GTAAAAGAGCGCCGACCCCTGGGGGCTGGCGCTCTCTTTTTATCAACCTTTAGATATCAGTTATCGGACTTGGCGTAGCCGTTCTTCATCAGCATGCTGGCGTTGTAGAGGACCTTGCTCAGCAGGTCGGTGGTCTGCTCCTGGACGAAGTCGGTGATGGCCTGGTTGGCCTCTACCACCAGGGCCGCCCGCTCGGCGGGAGCCGCGCTGGCGACCTTGGCGTCGTACTCGTTGATGTGGCGATAGCTCTCAGCCATGCACTTGTCCTGGTAGCGCTCGACGTGGATCATCGCGGTGGTGAAGTGGGGGTCGCTGAGGGCGGCGATGATGCGGTTGGTCCAGTAGAAGCTGTCGGTGGAGGGGGTGAGCTTGGTCTTGCTCAGGTAGTCGGGGATGACATCCGTCCTGGTGAAGACGGGGATGGGGGTGTTGAAGACGTTGGAGGAGAAGAGCAGCCACTCGATGGCCGCGGTCTCCTCGGGGGCGTAGCCGCGGATCTGGGAGATGTGGCAGAAGCCGGTGCGGGAGATGCCGATGGGGCGGTACTTGCCCTTGGCGGCGGAGTCGTTGAAGCGGCCGTAGGGGTCGTACTCGGTGCCCTGGTAGTGGGAGGACTGGATGTACTTCACATCGTCGATGGTCAGCTTGCGGTCGGGCTTGAAGGACCAGGGGATATCGTCGTCCTCGGGCTGGTAGTGACCCTCCTCAAAGAGCTTGCGGTTGAGGTAGGAGAGCATGTACCAGGCTCTGGGGGTGTTGTAGACGTGGTCCGAGTCGGAGTGGGAGCCGAAGGCCAGGCGGGGGTTGAACTGGCCGTCCACGTTCAGGTCGAGGTGGTTCTGCTCGATGAACTCCTTCAGGTCGGCCGAGCACATGTTGTCCCGCTGCGCTCCGAAGGCATCCTCGAAGTCGAAGCGGTCCAGACCGAACTGGTTGGGCATGATGACGACCTCGTCATCGGCCACGCGGCGGGCGATCCAGTGGTGGCCGCCGATGGACTCGAGCCACCAGATCTCGTCCTTGTCCGAGAAGGCGATGCCGTTGCTCTCGTAGGTGCCATACTTCTCCAAAAGGGCACCCAGGCGCTTGACACCCTCGCGGGCGGAGCGGATGTAGGGCAGGGTGATGACGACCAGGTCCTCCTCGCCGATGCCGCCGGGGACGGCCTTCTTCCCGCCCTTGGCGGGGACGTACTCGACCATGGGGTCGGCGCCGAGGACGCGGCCGTTGGTGGTGATGGTCTCGGTGGCGGACATGCAGACGTTGGCGCTGTTGATGCCGGAGGCGGCCCAGATACCCTCGGAGGGGTCGACGTTGGGGGTGGCGGTGTAGCTCAGAGGGTCGTCGGGCAGCTCGATGGTCAGATGGCCGATCTTCGAGGTGTACTTGCGGGGCTGGTGCGCGGGGTCGACGACGACCATCTTCTTGACGTGGAAGCTCCCCGAGGGGGAATCGTCGTTGCGCGAGATGATGGTCGAGCCATCGTAGCTGGCCTTCTTACCGACCAGGATTGTGGTGCAGGGCATTCTCTTTTCTATCTCCTTATTCACGGCCAGGAGGCAAATGCCCCCTGGCGAGCGGGCCTATTTTACTATCTGGGGGCCACTCGGGGGCACAATAGACTATTGAACGCACGCAATTAGGATATAATCACACCCCGAAAGGCAGGGCCGGCTCTCTTTAAGTCGCCCTGAAGGAACAACTATGAAGGTTACCAATCAGGAGAGATTTGCGTTCGGCATCCTCGAGATCGCCATGGTCGTCAGGGATACCCTGGAGTACTTCGTCCCCAACGAGAAGGGCTATGACCTCAATCGCTACGAGTCGCGCAAGGTGATTCTCAAGAATCTGACCTCGGAGCGCAGCCCCCTCTACGCTTTCGCCAGCCAGAACGGTCTGGGCACCGAGAAGGATGACAAGGGCAATGACGTGCCCCGCCGCGGCCAGCGCGTGCTCAACTCCCTCAACGACCTGATCAGCACTGCCTATGGCGAGGACCCCAGGTTCATCCGCGTGATCGACGGCAAGGTGACGGTCGACCCCTCCTACTTCGTTCCCGTTCTGGAGCAGATCATCGGTGTGCGCGAGACCCTCAACGACATCATCAACGTCGTCCTCACCTCGCTGAAGAACTCCCACCCCGAGGAGCTCGACCCCGTGTTCGAGGAGCTGATCGCCGCTGAGCAGCGCCTGTCCAGGGCCATCGAGCTGCGCATCACCGCCATGCAGCTCAACACCACCTTCCTGCGCTTCCAGAACGATGTCAGGAGGTACATCAACGACCTGAGGACCTCCACCACCACCGATCCCACCAAGGACCCCGACTTCAAGGTCACCAACGACCCCACCGTGGCCTACGACAACGCCGAGATGGGCAAGCTGTTCGGCTACATGAACTTCCTCATCGCCCACTCCAAGGAGACCGATGATGAGTTCAAGAACACCTGCGAGACCATGAGGACCAAGGCCAGGAGCTTCATCGGCGATCCCAGGATCACCGACCTGAACGCCTTCATGCACGAGTTCGCCGGCCTGTTCATCCCCCTCATCCGCAGCGCCAGCCAGAAGGTCACTCCCCTGTTCCAGGAGGTCTTCACCTCGATCCGCGACTACGAGCAGAACCTGCACCAGGGTGCCCCCGCGGCCCAGCCTGTGGCTGAGACTCCCCACACCGATGTCGACAAGCTCAGCGAGGCCCTGGCCAGCTCTACTCCTGCCGCCGACGAGAACGTCCATCAGACCGAGGACGCTGAGACCAAGTAGTTCCCCCTTTCCTTCCCCTTTCGTTCGTTCCGCCCACAAGGAGGTTCAGCATGGCTGAAAAGACTAAGAAGAATCGGAAGTCCCAGGTCTGGGAGATCATCTGGCTGGTTCTCTTTGGAATCATCTGGGTGGCCGGATTGACCATCGGCATCCTGGGCGTGTGCGCCCACAACGTCGGCTGGCTTCTGACCAATCCCCTCTATGCGGCTGAGACCAGCATGACCCAGTGGCTCAACTGGGGCTTCCGCGTCGACTGGCGCATCTTCGGTGCCATCCTCTTGGTGATCGGCACCATCGGTCTGGTGATCACCCTGTTCTACTTCGCCAACAAGCACGACAAGGAGGCCATCAAGGCCGCCCGTCGCGCCGAGAGGCTCAAGGCCATCCTGGCCTCCGAGGCCAACCCCAGCGAGGCGGTTGTCTCCGGCTTCACCAAGAGCGAGAACGTCACCACCGACAAGACTTCCAACCGCAGCAACTAGCGCATTACAAAGGAGGGTGAAGGCCCTCCTTTTTGCGTGGCAGAAGGGTAATTTTGATGAAGTAGATAAAAAGGGCGGTCGCAGATGGCCGCCCCGTTTTATTAACTGATCTATTTGTTATTCTGTGTTGCCAACTTATATATGCACTCAGAGAAGTGAAGCGGATCGAGAAGGCTTTTTTCCTGTATCTTCAGCAGGTGCAAGTAGATGGGAGCATTCGCCTCGCCCAGATTCAGCTCGGTCCGGAGGAAGGTTTTGACCTCCGGGGGGAAGCGGGGGGTGGGCAAGGTCCTCGACAGGAGCATGATGTCGCAGGCCTTGCTCATGTGCATGCCGAAGATCTTCGACTCCCGGCGGAAGCTCTCCAGAATCTCGATGAGGGACTGCAGAGAGGTAAACCGGTCCAGATACTCCTTTCTGAAGCGCTCGACAGTCGGAAAGGACTGGACGAAGCGGGCGGTCAGAACGAGGGATTGGAGGTATTTCTTGATCGGTGTCTTCAGATCCTCCCCCAGGGCGTGGATGAGATCCTCCCCCAGGCGCATCCGGCCCGCAGCCACAATCCGGTCAGGGTTGAAGCCCAGACACAGCTCGGTGAACTCCGCGCTGTCGTCGCCTCCCAGCTGCTTTAAGCAGGCCTCGCCGGCGTTGATGCCGGCGATCAGCTTGACCAGATCGGCCCGCGTCTCGATTCTGGGATACTTCCAGGTGGGGGCCCATCTCGACAGGTAGCGGACGTGGTCGGCAATCTCGAAATCAGTCATTCAGAAGTTCCTCCAGGGTCAGGATCGCCCTGCTGTCCTCCTTGCCCGCGGGGCGGGTCAGGCGGATGCTGATGTCGGATCTCTGGGCGCGGGATGTGATCACGTAGCCCTTCCTCGCGACGGCATCCAGGACGGGGGCGATATCCTTGATGGCCTTGACCGCCTCCAGAGTCAGATAGATCCTCCTGCCTGCATACTCCTTGGACTTCAGCTTCTCCTTATTCTCAGGGTTGTTTGCGAGGGCGTCGATGTAGGCCATCATGGGGT
>CALVYN010000056.1 GCA_944372245.1 uncultured Bacilli bacterium | reverse complement strand
AGCCTCATCGGCATCCTCAACGCCGACAAGGAGGGCTTCCTCCGCTCCGAGCGCTCCCTGATCCAGATTGTCGGCCGAGCCGCCCGCAACGCTGAAGGCCGCGTCATCATGTACGCCGACGCCATCTCCGACAGCATGAGCAAGGCCATCGCCGAGACGGCCCGCCGCCGCGCCATCCAGCAGAAGTACAACGCCGACCACAACATCGTGCCCAAGACCATCATCAAGCCCATCAAGCCCCCGGTCCGCCTGGTTGATGACAGCAGCGCCAAGATCAAGCGCACCTCGGCCAAGCTGACCCAGTCCGAGACCCTCAAGTACATCCAGGAGCTCACCAACCAGATGAGGAAGGAGGCTAAGGAGCTCAACTTCGAGGAGGCGACCAAGCTCCGCGACGAGATCATGGAGCTCAGGGCTACCCTGGATGAAGCCGCCAGCTCAAAGACAAAAAGAACTCGGGCTTAAATATCTGAAATAGATTGAAATGGAAAGGTATTGTATCCTTACCATTTTTTTAGTTCTAAATTGAGATTGTAAATATAGGTTACATAAAAACCAGCTGATCCAGATGGAATCAGCTGGCTGTTTTCTCAGTTCTTAGGTCGACTACTCAGCAGCCTTGATGGTGTTGGAGTTCTGGTTGTAGGCCTTGGCCACGCAGCGCCACTGGCCGTCGATTTTGAGCATCAGAAGGTAGTCGGTGAAGTCGATCCTTCCGCCCCAGTTCTCCTCGAGGACCCTGACGACGGCGACAGTCTCCTCCAGGGCGATGACATCGATTCTGGCCCTGAAGCCGCTGTCGCCACCGACGGTGTCGACATTGTGGTAGAACTGCTGAATCGAGCCGTGCTCCAGCTCGCCATCGAGATAGCCGAACAGGACGGCCTCGTCGATGAACAGCTCCTTGGCGTACTTGCTGTTGCCTTCGGCGACGCTCTTTACGAACTTCTCAGCCGCCTCCTCGACGGCTCTGTACTCTGCGATCCTCTCCCTCATATTTTTCAACCTCCATTCTCTGGTTCACTTCGATTATATTTTTAGTGAGTATTTAGGAAAGAACGCACAATTTTGTTAGATACTCTACTTTAGGAAAGCAAGAAAAAATATGATCAAGAAGTACATCGAGAAAGCGAACTTCCAGGACACGGGATTCAGCTACACGCTGTCTCTGATTGCAGGTAAATACAAGATGGTGATCCTCTACTGCCTGATGGAGTTTGGCACGGTCAGATACAGCGAGCTCAAGCGGTATATCAAGACCATCTCCCACAAGACTCTGAGCACGGCGCTCAAGGAGTTGGAGAGCGATGGCCTGATCGACCGAAAGGCCTACGAGGTCATTCCCCCCAAGGTGGAGTACTCCCTGACCGAGCGGGGTCAGTCCCTGATGAAGATCCTCGATGAGCTCTGTACCTGGGGCGAGAAGAATCGAAGATAGAAAACATTCTTTGGTACAGTACAAGAATTATGTATAAGAGCGATTCGTCATTTCTAAGCGATTAGTTTCCACTTTGCCATTGGAAGCGAGTCGCTTTGAAACAGCAGGGGAAGATCGTTCATACATATATTCTGGTACACTGCCCAAAACCTCTCTCCTATCGGCAAAAAACTAAAAAAGACATTCCGTAATTGATACGAAATGTCAATTCTTCCCTATGGTCGAGGATGTGAGACTCGAACTCACGACCTCTTGGTCCCAAACCAAGCGTGCTACCTCCTGCACCAATCCTCGGTCAAGGCGCTATTTTACCAACTACCATCGGATATTGTTGAATTTTAAGTACATTACGCTCCGTGAGGTAAGTAGTAAAATATGGCCTTGGAAAGGAGAAACCTAATGTCCAAAGCTGGAAATTTCTTCCGTAGCTTCTTCAAACTCATCTTCGTCGTGGGTGCCGTTGCCGCCGCCGTCATCGCGCTCCTCTGCATGCTAGCTCCCTTCTATAGCTTCTCCTACACGCTCGACGGTACCGTCCTCATGGGACTCGACCTCACCGGCTTCGCCCTCGCCTTCAACAAGGCCTTCACTGTCACTGGCAGCCTGGTCGATCCCTCCGAGGTAGGCAGCCTCGGCGAGAACTCGATTCCCACCATCGTGACAATGGTCCTGATCATCGTGGGTGCCGTCCTGATCCTGCTCAACCTCTTCCCTTGGAAGTTCGGCAAGGTCAGTGCGATCCTCGGTGGCCTCTGCCTGGTGGCTGCCGCGATCCTCGCTCTGCTCACCATTCAGCTCAACTCTGACCTGAAGGACCTGCAGGATGCACTCGATCAAGTCATCGGAGACGTGCCTATCGGCAAGGTGAGCTACGGCCTGGGTGCCGGTGCGATCTCCACTGGTATCTTCGGTCTGGTCTCTGGTGCCTGCGCCATCATCTCCGGCGCCCTCAACCCCAAGCACTAATTCCGAGAAGAGAGATTGTTCGGCTCAACCGAACAATCTTTTTTCATTCAAAGAAAAAGAGCGAGCGCCGTAAGCACTCGCATCTCTATTCATCAGGTTGTCGGTCTCCCCCCTACTGGAGCTCGATGGTTGCAGGGGGTTTGGAGGTGCAGTCGAAGAGCACGCGGTTGATGCCGTCGACCTCGTTGACGATGCGGTCGGCGATGCGGGTCAGAAGCTCGAAGGGAAGGCGATAGGGCTTGGCGGTCATAAAGTCAATCGTTTTGACCGCCCTGATCACGCAGGCATAGTCGTAGGATCTTCCATCGCCCTTCACGCCGACGGTGCGCATGTCGGTGAGCGCCACATAGTACTGGGAGATCTCGCGGTCCAGACCCGCCCTCGCGGCCTCCTGTCGTAGGATGGCGTCGGCCTCCTGGACGATGTGGACCTTCTCCCTGGTGACCTCGCCGATGACCCGGATCGAGAGTCCGGGGCCGGGGAAGGGCTGGCGGAAGACGATGTCAGCCGGCAGGCCCAGGGCCAGGCCCAGTTCGCGGGTCTCGTCCTTAAAGAGGTAGCGCAGAGGTTCCACCAGGCCCTTGAAGCCGATGTCGGCGGGCAGGCCGCCGACGTTGTGGTGGGACTTGATACGGGCCGAGTTGCCGCCCATGCCGGACTCCACCACATCGGGATAGATGGTGCCCTGGGCCAGATAGTCGACCTTGCCGAGCTTGGCCGCCTCGGCGTTGAAGGTGTCGATGAAGAGCTTGCCGACGATCTTGCGCTTCCGCTCAGGATCCTCGACGCCCTTCAGGGCGCTGAAGAAGGCCTCGGAGGCATCGACATAGCGAAGGTTCAGCTCGAGCTTGGAGAAGGTCTTTACGACCTCCGAGGCCTCGTCCTTGCGCAGGAGGCCGTGGTCGACGAAGACGCAGGTCAGGCGCTTGCCGATAGCCCTGGAGAGGAGGGCGGCACAGACAGAGGAGTCCACGCCGCCGGACAGGCCCAAAAGCACCTGTCCGTCTCCAACCTCCCTGCGGATGCTCTCCACCGCCTGATCGATGAAGCTGGACATGCTCCAGTCCCGCGGAGCTCTAACGATCTCGAAGAGGAAGTTCTCGATGATCTTCTGGCCGTTCTCGGTGTCGTTGACCTCGGGGTGGAACTGGACGCCATACAGGTGCCGCCCCTCATCGGCGGCGATGGCGTTGGGCGTGCCCGCAGTGACCGCCAGAGTCTCAAAGCCCCGGGGCAGCTCGATGACGCAATCGCGGTGGGACATGAAGACGTTGAAGGAGCTGGGCACACCCGAAAGCAGAGGCGAGCTGGCGGTGACCTTCACCGCGGTGTTGCCATACTCGGCTGAGGCCAGAGGGCCGACCTTGCCGCCGAGATAGTGAGAGAGGAGCTGGAAGCCATAGCAGATGCCCAGGACGGGCAGACCGCTCGCGAGGATACAGTCGGGCAGAGGGAAGGCTCCCTCCTGATAGACGCTCAGCGGGCCACCGGTGAGGATGATGCCCTCGACCAGACCCGAGGCTAGCTCCCTCTCAGCCTGCTGGTAGGAGCAGATCTCCGAATAGACGCCCGCCTGGCGGACCCGGCGCGCCACCAGCTCGTTGTACTGACTCCCGTAGTCGATGACCAGGATTCCTCTATGCCTCATATCAAGCCCTCCCTGATATCTGGAAATTCTATCCTCTACTCCCTCCAAGATATAGATTGCAGCCGGTGATACCGCTAGCAATCGGCACCTGGGGGCAAGTCTCAGGAGAGAATGTGCAAACGCACTCAGTCTGTGCAATAATATTTCGCTGCATCAAGGAGGAATCAGGATGTCTGATTGCCAGAAGACCCAGCGCATCAAGAGGAAGATCTACCCCATCAAGCCTTCCACTCTGCCTCTGAAGGGTCATGGAAACACCGACGAGAAGAAGGCCGACAAGTAAGCCTGATACCTCGATCGATGGAAATGAAAGCCACCCCTAAAGGGTGGTTTTTTCATGAGGACAAGTCCTGCTGCATTCAATCTTTCCACTCGATATGAAGACGGATAATGTATAAGAGTGAAGAATAAAGCATTCACTAATTCAATAAGTTTTCTATAAAAAACAATTCAAACTTTATTAAAAACTTGATAACGCAGAAATCAATATCTGGGGTTCATTTTCCCCAGATGAAACTCCCACTCTCTCTAAGCAGGAATTTTTCTACGCCAAAATTGTCGGATGACTCCGACACCCTTCCTGTTATCTACTTG
>CALVYN010000055.1 GCA_944372245.1 uncultured Bacilli bacterium | reverse complement strand
CTCGCTATGAATATCGCTATTCTTAGCTAGTGATGTGCTGTTCTGTTCCGCCGAGTTTTCAAGGATCGATTGCGCTGCCTTCTCAAGCGCAGCGTGTGAGATTATGGGACCTAAGCTCTTCGGTGTCAACAGGAAACTGAAGAAATTTCACATGAGTTTTCGTCTCAGCCCTTCAGACCTAAATGAACACGCGCCCGTACGGGGACGCAAACAAAGGACAAATATCTTATAGCACAAAAGCAATCACCGATGCAAGCGCTTTCTTTTAAGCTTTTGCTAAAAGTCCCTCAAATCGAATCACGCCAGCCACTGGATCGGTTTAAAGCCCCATCCAATCAGCTTCTCGTTGCAGGCGGTGAAGATTCCACTGCCGAAGAAGCCGTGAGCGGCGGATAGCGGCGAGGGGTGGGCTGCCATCAGGAGCGCATTCCGCTCGGTATCCACCAGCGGAGCAAAGGCCTGGGCCTGACGACCTAACAACATGAAGACGACCTTTCCACGCTTGGACAGGGCCGAGATGACCGCGCCAGAGAGGAGCTTGAACTCGGGGATCTTGGCGAAGAACAGAGGTTTCCCCTCCAGGCTGATCAGCGAGGTGTTATAGAGGAGGACGCCCTGTTTAAAGAGGTAGGTCAGATCGTTGCAGACCGGGCGCGCCTGCCCCAGCTCGCTGCAGATCTCCCGGTGGATGTTCCTCAAAGAGGCGGGCGTGGTCCCCTGCTGGGTGGAGAAGGCGAGACCGTCGGCGACCCCGCGGCCGGGATAGGGGTCCTGGCCCAGAAGGACGACCCTCACCTCTTCCAGGGGCAGCTCCAGGGCGCGAAAGACCCGGTCTCGCGCCGGATTGACCCGACCTGGATAGGCGGCGTAGGTCCCATCGATGGCAGACGCCAAAGAACCGAGGTCCAGCCTCGGTTCCTCGTGTGATACGATCTCGTCCCAGCGTTCGGGCAGGATGCTCAATCGAGATACTCGGCGCGCAGGTAGTCCTGCTTGCCGGTCTCCAGGTTGTAGCCGTGCGCCTCAGCCGCCTTCAGATCCTCGGCTGCCTCCTCCCGGTCGCCGCGGGCGCTCGCCAGCTCATAGAGATGATAGTAGGCGACGCCCAGGCCGCGGTCGGCCGCAAAGCGATAGTACTTCTCCGCCTCGGTCAGATTCTTCTCGACGCCGATACCCTTGACGTAGATGTCTCCCAGGGTATTGAGGGCATCCTTCAGACCGCGGCCAGCCGCATTGCGGATGTGCTGGAGTCCCGCCGCCTCATCCCTGAGGGGGGTATCCTGCAGCTGGAGCACGCCCAGGCGGTACTCGCCGTTGGCCGAACCCAGGAAGGTGGCGCGCTGGTAGTAGTCCCGCGCCATCTCCAGGTTCTTCTCGACGTAGAACCCCTGCTCATAGCAGATGCCCAGCAGGACCGTGGCCCGCACGTGGCCCTCGGCACACAGGCGGTCCAGGGTCACCACCGCCGAGTCGCGCTCGGCCGGCTTGTGATCGGGCTCAGTCAGAATCCTCATCGCGCTGACGAACAGCGCCTCGTCTCCCGAAACCTTCACGGTATCTTCCATGCTCACGCACCCTAGCGGGTCTCCCGCCCCTTTCTCTGAAAATATATTGTAAACACTTTCAGATTATAGGGGAAACGGAAAACTACCAGACGAAGGAGAAACCGCCGGGCAGCTTCACCGACGCCTGGCGCTGGCCGCCAGAGGTGAAGAGCTTGTAGGCGACGACCGTCATCACCGCGATGGCCATGATCGCGAGAATGCCCGAGAGCGTGACGGCCTCGCCGCCGACGGTCCGCTGCATCTCCCCCTCAGTCATGGGTCTTGCCATATGAAAAACCTCCTCACCGAGAAATATCCGGCCAGGAGGTTGAGCGAACACAGATTAAGAAATCTTTCAGTGACCCAAGCTGCGGTAGCGGGCCAGCTCAGCGCGGTTGCTCTCGAGCTTCTTCCGCTCGTTTTCGACCACCTTGGGGTTGGCGCGCTTGACGAAGTTCTCGTTGGCGAGCATCCGCTCGCTGCGGGCAATCTCGCTCTCCAGCTTCTCGATGCGCTCGGCGATCTTCTTGGCCAGCGCCTCCTTGTCCGCCGCATCGACCAGCAGGCCGACGTTGAGGAAGAAGCGCATGCCGGGGGCATCGGCCGCGACCCGGTCGACCTTGCGGGCGAAGGCGAAGCGGGAGACAAGAGGCGCGAGCTGGTCGAACTCGGCCCTGGTGCACTTGAAGACCAGGTCGACGGACTCGTTGGGAGCCAGGCCGTTCTCGGACTTGAAGTTGCGCACGTAGGCGATCATATCCCTGAGCTTGGTGCCGCGGGCGATCTTGGCGGGCGAGAGGCCGGGGATGACCTTGGGGAAGCCGGCGTCGAAGAGGGAGCTGAGGTGGCCGGGCAGGTAGGAGTAGATGGTCTCGCTGATGAAGGGGCAGAAGGGGAAGAGCATCTGCAGCAGGCTGGAGAGGGCGTGGTAGAGGGTGTCGTAGACCAGGGCCTTGCCCGCCTCGTCGGCGTTGGCCAGCTCCACCTTGCTCCACTCCAGATAGCTGCCGCAGAAGTCGTCCCAGAGGAAGTCGGACAGGTACTTGGCCGCCTGGCCCTGCTCGTACTTGTCCATGTTGCGCTGGTAGCCCAGGATGCAGCGGTTGAGCCTGGAGAGCAGCCAGGTCGAGGCGAAGGACAGATTCGCCAGGTTCAGCTCGCGGGGCTCATAGCCCTCGGGCAGCTGGGAGAGGACGTAGCGGGAGGCGTTCCAGACCTTGTTGACAAACTCGGAAGCAGTCTTAAAGTTGCTTTCACCGATATTCAGGTCCAAGCCGGGCGCACCCTGAGAGGAGAGCGCCCAGCGCATCGCGTCGCAGCCGTAGCGGTTGATCACGTCGAAGGGGTCGATGCCGTTGCCTAAGGACTTGGACATCTTCCGACCCTGGCTATCGCGGATCAGACCGTGCAGGACCACATCCTTGAAGGGCATCTCGCCGGTGAAGTGGACGCCGTCGAAGGCCATGCGGGCCACCCAGAAGAAGATGATGTCGTAGCCGGTGACCATCACGTCGAGGGGATAGTAGCGCTTCATCAAACTCAGGTCGTCGGGCCAGCCCATGAAGGCGAAGGGGGCCAGACCCGAGGAGAACCAGGTATCCAAAACGTCGGGGTCCTGCTCGTAGCGGGCCGGGTCGAGCGGGGTCTCGGAGCAGATGACCTCACCGGTCTGGCGGTCGGTGTACACAGGGATGCGGTGACCCCACCACAGCTGGCGCGAGATGCACCAGTCCTCGGTGGTATCGAGCCAGCGCTGGAAGGTCTTGGCGAAGCGGGGCGGGAAGAAGCGGGTCCGGGCGCGGGAGTGCTGGATGCGGTCGACCGCCTCAGCCAGAGGCTTCATGCGGACGAACCACTGCTTGCAGAGGTAGGGCTCAATGATCGAGTCGGTGCGCTCGCTGTGGCCGACGTTGTGGGTGATGTTCTCGATCTTGATCAGGTCGCCCTGGGCCTCGATGGCGGCCACCAGCGCCTCGCGGCAGGCGAAGCGGTCCATGCCGGCATACTTGCCGCAGAGCTCGTTCATGGTAGCGTCGGGATTCATGACCACGGGCATATCCAGATGGTGGCGCTGGCCGATGAGGAAGTCGTTGGGGTCGTGGGCCGGGGTGCACTTCATCACGCCGGTACCGAACTCCATGTCGACATAGCGGTCGGCGATTAGGGGCAGAGGCTGGCCGTTGGCCGGGTTGATGAAGCGGCGGTTAGCGTACTTCTTGAAGCGCTCATCCTTAGGGTTATACACGAGGGCGGTATCGCCAAACATGGTCTCGGGACGGGTGGTGGCCACGGTCAGATAGGTCTCGGGATCGCCCTCGAGACGATACTTGAAGTAGTAGAACTTGCCGGGGATATCCTTGTGGACGACCTCGATGTTGGACAGGGCGGTGCGCAGGACCGGATCCCAGTTGATAATCCGGTCAGCCTGGTAGATCAGGCCCTTGTCATAGAGGGCCTTGAAGACGTGGGCCACCGCGTGCTGCATCCCGTCGTCGAGGGTGAAGCGCTCGCGGGAGAAGTCCAGGGACAGGCCCATGGCCTCCCACTGGCGGTGGATCGAGGCGGCATACTCGTCCTTCCACTCCCAGGCGCGCTTGAGGAAGCCCTCGCGGCCGAGCTGATACTTGTCCAGGCCCTCCGCCCGGATCTTCTCCTCGACCTTGGCCTGGGTCGCGATGCCCGCGTGGTCCATAGCGGGCAAAAAGAGGACATCGTATCCGCGCAGCCTCTTATATCTCGCGATGATGTCCTGCTCGGTGTTGTCCTTGGCGTGGCCGATGTGCAGCTTGCCAGTGACATTGGGGGGCGGGACGATCAGGGAGAAGCGGGGCTTCTTCAGAGCCTCCTCATCCTTGCCCGCCTTAAAGTAGCCACCCTCGATCCACTTGTTCTCGAGGCCGGACTCGACCTTCTTCGGGTCGTAATTCTTATCCATATCGATCTTCATGACGATCCCTCCGTGACGGTGCGGGGGCGCTGGCGCGCGGTACCACCCCGCTTGAAGAGGAACGACTCCTCCCCCACTCTTTGACCCGCTGAGCGCAGCGGGGCGTCCGTTCCCGGAAGGCTCAGGGACGACAGAGATGGGGACCACCACCCGGCTTCCACCGTCCCGGGCTCTCTATCGGTGACGATCCCATCTCCCTTCCCATCACAGCCGCGGAGATTATGCTTCCGCGCGCGGTCGGTTTCAAGGACGGCGAGGGAAAAAACGAGCTGATTCGGTATTCTCCAGTTCGATTTGATAGTCCTTATGAGTTGCGCACCCATAACGGAGGCGTTTCTGTTTTGAGGGGTATCAGATAATAGGACTCTCCCTAATAATAGAAACCAGCCCAATTCTTGCTGTTACATCACGTTCATTGTCCAGGTCAATAATGGTCAGACAAAACCTATAGAGGGCATCTTCTAAAAAGCATCGCAAAATTTGCTTTTAAAGTTGCTAAATTCAATAACAATCTTAGAAGGCAAATTTTCAGTGTTTTTATTTCTATGGATATCTGTTTGCTATCTTGCAGTGAACCCCTAAAGTGAGACAGTCGCTGCAACCTTTTACGCCCTATTGTATGACGGCCGGGAAGAGTCTGGGCCATATGGCTTGATACGCAGCGGGAGTCATGCCCATTCGCCTGTGGCGGTCACTTCATAATCATCTCTTTGTCAGACGGCAGCGGTTTCAGTGGTGCGGATGGCAGCG
>CALVYN010000054.1 GCA_944372245.1 uncultured Bacilli bacterium | reverse complement strand
TCTTCTTCTCTTCATAAGTGAGCACTAGGTCACCCCTTTCCTGCGGGCGACTGTCTCACTTTAGGGGTTCACTGCATCTGGTCAAATTGTCGTCCACAGCCCTTTACGGCATCGAGCTAAGAGGACTGCATAAAAAAGCGCCGGCTTTGAAGCCGGCGCCCTCCCGAGGACTTGGGACGTTTCCCAAAAAGCAATGTGGAGGTCTCAGAATAACAATCGGGATTCCTGAGAATCAGGCATTCGACACCATGCATTCTCAACCCCCATGTCCCTAGTGTCGGAAAGCCGCATTATGGGTCCTGGGATACTTGCAGTATATATGTTTTTCGTCCCTTGTTGTAGATATAGATGACTTTATTTCTTCACCGTCAGCTTCCCATCGCTCAGCGCGAGGATGCGGTCGGCGCAGACCAGGGGATTCTCCCGGTGTGTGACCAGGATGACGAGGTGCTCCCTAGCATAGTCGGTGATCGCATCCATCATGAGCTTCTCGGTCTGGGTGTCCACGTTGGAGGTCGGCTCATCCAGAAGGAGGATCGGAGCCTGGCGGAGCAGGACGCGCGCCAGGCCGATGCGCTGCTTCTGGCCGGTCGAGATATTGGTGGCGTTCAGGGCGATCTCCGTCTCCTCCTGAGCGGGCATGGCCGCGACGAAGGCCTCGGCGTTAGCCTGTCTGAGAGCTGAATGAATCGAGCCTCTATCCGCCTGGGGTGCAGCCTCGAGCATGTTGTCTGCGATGCTCTCGTTGAACAGGTGGGTGGACTGACCCATCATGGCGATCGTCTGGCGCAAAAAGCCAGCGTCGATCTGGCGGATATCCTCTCCTCCCAAGGTGATTCTGCCACCCTGAGGATCCATGTGGCGAAGGATGAGCTTGAGCAGGGTCGACTTGCCTCCCCCGGAGGGTCCGACGATGGCATACAGGCCGGAGGAAGGGAAATCCCCGGAGACATCCTTGAGGATGCTTTCGCCATCATAGCTGTAGGATATGTTCTCTAAACGCAGCTCGATCGAGTGGGGCTTTGCCCTTTCGTCTCGAATCTCTCGCACCTTGGGCTCCTCCTCCACCAGGTTGCGGATGCGCTTGGCGGAAGCGAAGGTCTGCGCGAGGTTGCCCGGCAGTTCGGACAGGGACAGGGCCGGGGTGAAGGCGGAGAGGCTGAGGCCCACACCGACGAGGGTCTGGGCTAGGCTCAGCTGGCCCTGGCGCAGGCTCAGAGCACCGTAGAGGGCCAGAGCGAGCATGACTAGGGCGAGGCCGAGGGCGGTCAGGCGCGAACCGATGCGAGACCGGATGCGGCCGTCAGCCAGCAGGGCACCCGCTCGCTCGGAGGCGGCTGCGAGCTGTCTCGCCCTCGTATCCTCCAGGCGGTTGAAGACGATCTCGCGGCTGCCTCTGATGCTCTCCAAACAGGCGGCGGTCAGCTCCGAGAGCTCGCCGCGATAGCTCTGAGCCTTCCTCCTGAGAGCCTGATAGTGGACCAGGGGTGCAAGACAGCCGATGAGGAGGAAACCTGCCAGATAGATTCCAGCCAGGGCGAAGCTCGAGAGCAGACCGACCATCAAAGTGGCGGCTAGGCCGACGGTGACGGCGATGAACAGGGGGGAGAGGGTGTGAGCGTAGAAGACCTCTAGAGTCTCGATATCCGCCGTCACGGCGTTGATCAGAGCGCCCTGGCGGTCATTCTCCAGGCGATAGGGCGCCAGTCGCTCCAGGGCCTCGTAGACCCTGGCGCGGATATCCCTGAGCGTGAGGAAGGCCACGAGGTGATTGACGTACTGCTCGCCATAGCTGAGCGCTCCGCGGCTCAAGCCGAGGACGACGGCCAGAGGTAGGCCTAAAGCCGGGGTGACCTCCTGAGCGAGGGTCAATAGCAACAGCAGGATCGAGGAGAGGGCCAGAAGATGTCCCAGAGCCCCGAGACAGCCCGCGGCGAGGATGAGCCAGCGCAGCTTGGGCGCCAGGCAGGACAGGAGGAAGCGGATGGATCTCATAGGTCACCTCCGATCGCGGGCAGCTGTCCCTGGACTTTAAGCTCGGCCAAGGGGGCAAAGCCGAGCGCGGTCCCCTCGCTGATGGCTAGGACCTTAACAGCCTGTTTCAGCTCGACCAGGCGGTGGGTGATGACGATGACCAGCATCTCGTTAGAGAGGGCCTGCAGGGCGTTTAAGATGTCGGCCTCGCTCTGGGCATCGACCGCCGAGATCGCCTCGTCGACGATCAGGACGCGGCGCCTGTTGCCGATGGCCAGGGCCAGAGCCAGGCGCTGCCTCTCGCCGCCGGAGAGGTCTTGCGCATCCTCCTTCAGGGGCGTATCCAGGCGCTTCTCCTCGATGAGATAGTCGAGGTTTACCAGCTTGAGAAGTTCTTTGATCCGCGCCTGGTCGATCCCGGGACACACGGCGGAAAATGCCTGGTTGATCGAGGTGGGAAAGAGGTAGGGGTCTGATGTCAGATAGCTAAAATTATCGTAGAACCAACTTCTCGAGACCGAGTTTATGTTGACTCCGGAGATCGAGAGCTCGCCCGCGCTGGGGCGCAGTGCGCCAGCTAAGAGCTTGCCCAGGGTGGACTTGCCAGCGCCCGAGACTCCCACGATGCCGAAAAGCCCGGTCGCCGGCAGGTTCAGATCGATGTCGTGTAGAGCCTGAGTCGTGCGGTCATCTCGATAGGTGTAGCCCACCCCCTTCAAGGTCAGCCCCGTGAAGGTGGGGACCGCCTCGCCCCAGGTGGGTTCCTCAATCTTCAGATAGGCGAGGATATCGCGCCCGGCGGTGGTGCCGTTCATCGCGATGTGAAAGAGCGAACCCATGCGCCTGAGGGGGAGGAAGAAGCGCAGGGCGACCAGGATGGTGAAGAGGGCCAGGGCGATGCTCGCCGGGGTGGGGTCGGTCAGAGAGAGGGCCAGCGAGGCGGCGACCGCCCCGGCCGAGCCGCCGTAGGTCACCAGATCCATGATGCAGGTGGACCACAGCTGCATGATCAGAACCTTCATGGTGGCCACCCTGAACTGTTCGGTCTCGGCGTTGAGCTGGTCGCGCTTGCGCCCGGCCGTGTCGAAGTCCTTGAGCTCGACGAGGCCGCGGAGCGTGTCGCTAAAGCGGGTACCCAGGCGGATGTAGCGGTCCCAGTACTGGCCGAAGACCCCCTTGGCGCGGCGCGAGACGAGGATGATGGAGACGGGGATGAGAGGGAGGAGGACGATGGTCAAGCCCGCGAGGATCCACATCATCGGCTTGTTGATGATCCCCGACAGGATCAGGATCAGAAACGGCGAGGTCAGAGCCAGGATGGCCGAGGGAAGATACTGCGAGAAGTAGGTATCAAGATTCTCAACCCCCTCGGCAAACAGCTGGGTGAAACCCGACTCGGACAGGTGGCCGCGCTCCCCGCCCAGGGCGAAGGACTTGGCGAGCATCCGCTGGCGCAGGTCGGTCCTGATCCTCTCGCCCACCCGCGCCTGGATCCAGTCGGCCGCGAGGCCGCCGGCCAGAGTCAGAAGGGCGGAGATGCCAAAGACCAGGCCCGGCTGGAGAAAGCTGGTTCCCGCCAGGCCGGCATAGACCAGACCGGCGGCGCCCGCCAGGATGCCGATCTCGCCCAGATAGGCGAGGATCTGCAGGACGCCGACGAGGATGATGCGCCAGCCCGCCCCGCGGGCCAGCTCGAGCAATGAGCGGTCGAACATCAAAAAAACCTCCTGCGCTGACAGGAGGTCATTTTCACTTGAAACTCTCCGCTGTGAAAGCGAGACGATAACCTGAGCTACCTCTTCTTGGGATGGCGCTCGCGGTAGCTGCCGGAGTGGGCTCGGATGGCCGAGGTGATGGCGATGACGTCGATGGCCTCCTGGAGGATGGCGCCCACGATGGCGGGGATGATGCCGAAGGCGGCCACCACCATCAGGGCCACGCAGGTGCCGATGCCGATCAGGACCGACTGGCGCGCCACGCTGACGGTGCGCTTGGAGATCCTGACCGCGCGGCAGACCTTGCCCAGGTCATCGATGAGGATGACCATGTCGGCGGTCTGGACCGCGGCGGTCGAGCCGCGGGCACCCATGGCGATGCCGACGTCGGCGACCGCCAGCGAGGGCGAGTCGTTGACGCAATCGCCGACCATGACCACGGGCCGGGCCTCGGCCGGGAGCGCCTCGATATAGGCGGTCTTATCCGCCGGGAGGCAGCCGCCCTTGACCCTGGTGATGCCGACCGCCGCCCCGATGCGCTCGGCCACATCGGGCTTGTCGCCCGAGAGGAGGGTGACCTCGGTCAGGCCCAGCTCCTTGAGCTCGTTGACGACCCTGGGGCTCTCCGGCCTCATGGAGTCGGCCAGGAGGATGACGCCGGCGTAGCGGCCGTCGATGGCCACATAGACTGCCGAGGTGCCCGCCGGGGTCTCCACCGCCTGCGGGGCGAAGGCGAACGCGGGGCGGCCCAGGCGCACGGTCCTCTCGCCGATCTCGGCCTCGACGCCCTGACCGGTGACCTCGTGGGCCTGCTTGAGCGCGGGCAGAGTCAGGTTGCTGGCCGCCTTGATCAGCGGGGCGGCCAGGACGTGGGCCGAGCCCTGCTCGCCCGCGGCGGCGGCCGTCAGCACCTCATCGCTGGTGAACCCCTCGGCGGGGATGATCTGCTGGACCTTAAAGTCGCCGCTGGTCAGGGTGCCGGTCTTGTCGAAGCAGATGGTCTTGGCGCGGGACAGCTGCTCCATGCAGTCGGGGTTCTTGACGATGATGCCGTGCTTGTAGCAGCGGGACATGCCAGAGACGAAGGCGATGGGAGCGGCCAGAAGCAGGGGGCAGGGCGAGGCGATGACCAGGACCTCGGTCGCCCGGGTCAGACCCTCCATCCAGGTGTAGGTGTCCCGAGCCATGGCCCAGGACAAGAGCCAGGCCAAGCCGGCCAGAAGCAGCGAGACGATGGTGAAGGGGACGGCGTAGCGGTCGGCCATGCGGACGAAGCGGGCCGGCCGCTTCTCGGCCTCCTCGACCAGGCGGATGATGGTCTGATACTGCGAGTGGGCCGCATCCTGGGTGGCACGGACCCTGACGATGGCCGAGCCGTTGACCGAACCGGAGAGGACGGTCTCGTTGACCCCGAGTTCCACCGGGGCGGACTCGCCGGTCAGCGAGGAGCAGTCAAAGCTCGACCTACCCTCGATGATGACACCATCGAGAGGCACGCTCTCACCGGATTTGACTAGGAAGACATCTCCAACTGATGCCTGGGAGATGTCGATATCCTCCACCCGGCCGTCCGCGCCGATGCGGTGGACGATCTTGGGGGAGTTGTTGACCAGGGCCGAGAGCTCGCGCGTGGCGCGGGAGTTGGCGAAGGCCTCCAGCGCCCCGCCGGTGCCCATCATGACCATGATCATCAGGGTGGCCCAGTAGCCCTCGATGGTGACGCTGCCGAACTGGTCGGAGACAAAGAGGGTGACCACGACCGCTAAGATAGCCAAGACGTCCACGCCCAGGTGCTTGTGGATCAGATCCACGACCATCCCGTAGGTCTTGTGGATGACCACCAGGGCCGCGGCGACCTCGATGCAGATGGCCGCCGGGGAGCTCAGCCGCTCCCCGATGGTCGCTCCGCCACCCAGGCCGAAGCCGAAC
>CALVYN010000053.1 GCA_944372245.1 uncultured Bacilli bacterium | reverse complement strand
ATGGCCTGGGTGATGCCGCCGGCCTCGCCCGAGACGACGTTGGAGTGGCGGATGTGGTCGATCAGGGTCGTCTTGCCGTGGTCGACGTGGCCCATCACGGTGATGATGGGGGAGCGCTCGACCAGGTTGGCGGGATCGTCCTCTTCCTGGATCGTGAAGTCGGTGGGATCCTGCTGGACCTGGCGCTCGAAGTCGAAGTCGTTCTCGATGCAGATCTGGGCGATCGCCTCGTCGTCAAGGACGGAGTTGATCGAGAGGATCTGGCCCTTGAGGAGAAACGACTTGACGATGTCGGCCGCCCGGATGTTCAGCTTGCGGGCCAGCTCCTCGACGGTGATGTCGCCGGTGTAGAGGAACTTGCCGTTCTTGATCTCGCCGGTGCCCTTGGGGCGGCGCGGCGCGCTCTCGTGCTGGTGGGGGGTGTATCCGGTGCGCTTCTTGAACTGTCTGGATTTAGTACTCATATCTCAACCTCCTTCCATCCATCTGACTATCTAACCCTGAAAGGGGCGCGTGCGGATGACTACCTCTTGTCGTCGTCGTAGTAGGAATCGTCATCGTAGTCGTCGATGTAGTCGTCATCGTAGCGGCTCTTCTCGTCCTGCTCTTGCGCCTCGATCTCGTCCAGCTCCACCTGGGTGTAGATGGGCATGGCGCTCTGCACGGGCGTGGGCTTGGTCTCCTTGTTCTCGGCCTTGCTGTCCTGCGCCTTCTCCTTGCGCTTGCGCCAGTTGGGCTTGGAGGAGGGCTTGCGGCTGCGCTCCTTGTCGACCGCCTGCTCCAGGGCGGAGAGGCTGACCTTGGCGTGGCCAGTGATGGTCACGTGCTCGATGTGCTCCTCCTCGGCGGGCTTAATGGCCTCCTTAGCAGCAGGAGCAACCTGGGGCTCGACCGCGGGAGCGGCAGGCTTGACCTCGGTCGCAGCCGGGGTGGGCTCGGCCTGGACGGCGGGCTGAACCGTGGGGGCAGGCTCGTCCTTGACAGCGGCGAGCACCGCCTCGGGCGCGGGCTCAGGCTTGGTAGCGGGGGCCTCGGCCTTGGCGGGCGCACCCTGCTCGGCGGCGAGCTCGGCCGCGCGGACGCGGGCCAGCTCCAGCGCCATCTGGTGGCGCTCCTGGGCCTGGCGCTCGATCTCCTCGACGGAGGTGTACTGGATGTTGCGGCTGAGGGCCTCGTCCAGCTCCATGATGCGGATCTCGCACTTGCAGAGGCGGCCGGCCAGGCGGACGTTGGAGCCGCCCTTGCCCACGGCGACCTTCTTGCTGCCGTTGGGCACGATGGCCAGGACCTCGCCGGGATCGTCCATCTCCATCTGCAGACCGATGACCTTGGCGGGCTGGAGGCACTGGATGATGCGCGAGGGTCCATCGGGGACCCACTTGATGAAGTCGATGCTCTCGGCGCCCAGGACGCTGTTGAGGGCGCGCGAGCGGACCGCGTCCTGGCCGACGCAGGTGCCTACGGGGTCGACCTCGGGACGGGTGGAGACCAAAAGCAGCTTGGTGCGGACGCCGGCCTCGCGGGCGGAGGCGACGATCTTGATGGTGCCGTCAGCGACCTCGGGGACCTCGTTGGCGATCAGGGCGCGCACGAAGCCGTCGTGGGTGCGGGAGATGTTGAGCGAGGGGCGGCCGTCGCGCTCGGAGATGCCGATGAGGTAGACGGGGACCTGCTCGCCGAGGGCGAAGGTCTCGTCCTTGATGCGGTCGCGGGCGCCCAGAAGGCCGGTGGCGCGGTTGAAGCGGAGCTCGTAGCCGACGTGCTCGTCGTAGCTCTCGACGGTGCCGATGATGATGTGCTCGATCTTCTCGGCGTAGTCGTTGAGGAGGATCTCCTTGGCCTTCTCGCGGATGCGCTGGTGGAAGTAGGAGACGACCTTGCGGATGTAGCCCCTGGAGAGGGTCGTGGGGTCGACCTTGACCCTGAGGGTCTGGCCGGCCTGGATCTCGGGGTCGAACTGGCGGGCGGTGGCGACGTCGGTCTGGAGGAAGTCGTCCTCGATGTCGTCATCGGTGGGGACGACCTGCTTGGTGTCGTAGATGGTGATGGTGCCCTTGTCCCAGTCGACTTCGACCTCGGCGGGCACGTCGTTGGCGTTCTCGGGGTTGACGTTGTTCTCCTGGCACCAGTAGTCCTTGTAGGCCTTGAGCAGGACATCGCCGATCATCGACTTGATGGTCGCGGTGTCGATCCTCTGCTCGGTGTTGATGGCGGAGAGCGCCTCGTTGAGGGCCTTCAGGTCGATGGACCCATCCAGAGACTTCTTCGTCTCGCTCTTCTTGCTTTTCGGCATGGCTGAATTGATCCTTTCTTGCAGATTGACTCTGTGAATTTCAACGGTGGTTCGCGGTTTGATCGGTGCGGCTCATCGGTCAGATGCGGACGGCGAAGCGGCAGGAGGTGATGTTCTCGAAGGGGATCTCGTAGACCTTCTTGCGGCCCTTGATGAAGCGCTTGAGTACCAGGGTGGTCCCATCGAAGGACTCGATGGTGCCCTCGGCTCTCTTTTCGCCCTTGGCCAGGCCGGTGGCCTCCACCTCGATGTAGCGGCCCACGACCTTGCCTAGGTCCTCCTTGGGGAAGTCGCGCTCAGCGCCGGGCGAGGCCACATCCAGGGTGTAGGGCTCGCTGAGCTCGCTCAGGCTGTCCAGCCTCTCGCCCAGGGCCTGGGAGTAGCTCTCGATCTGCTCGAGAGTGATGGCGTAGTCGTGGTCGATGCACACCTCGAGGAACTCGGTGCCGCTCTCGCGGTAGGCGCGGATGGAGTAGAACTGGTAGCCCATCTCCTCGCAGACCTGTCTGGCGGCTCTCTCGGCCGCCTCGAGCGCTCGCTTATCCATGCTTGCCTCCTTGAAAGCAAAGGGCGAGCCCGTCAAGGCCCGCCCTAAACTTTCGATTTAGTGCACGTTCCGCACGCGGAACAAGGAATTTATACCACATTCCTCACGGCGTGGATACTTTTTTCTTCTTATAGCGACCAAACCGCTTCCAAGAGGTGGGCTAGCGGTACTGGCTGGTGTAGAGGTCGTAGTAGAAGCCCCTCCTCTCCATCAGCTGGCGGTGGTTGCCGATCTCGACCACGCGGCCATCCCTAATCACCGCGATGGCGTCGGAGTCGACGATGGTCTGGAGGCGGTGGGCGATGACGATGGTGGTCCGGTCGGCCGACAGCTCAGCGATGGCGGCTGTGATGTTCTTCTCGCTGACCGCGTCCAGGCTCGAGGTCGCCTCGTCCAGGATGATCATCCCGGGGTTGAGCAGGAGGACGCGGGCGATGGAGATCAGCTGCTTCTCGCCCTCGGAGAGGCCGTAGCTGGGGGAGATGAGCGTGTCGTACTTCTCGGGCAGGCGCCTGATGAAGCTGGTGGCCTGGGCTCGCTCAGCCGCTCGCTGGATCTCCTCGAAGGTGGCGTCGGGCTTGGCGTAGGCGATGTTCTCCCTGACCGTGCCGTTGAAGATCCAGGTGTCCTGGAGGACCATGCCGAACAGCCGCCTGACCGAGGGCCGGGTCAGCTGGGAGGCATCCTCGCCGCCCAGGAGGATCTGGCCCGAGCGGGGGTCGTAGAAGCGTAAGAGCAGGTTGATCAGGGTGGTCTTGCCGCAGCCCGTCGGGCCGACGATGGCCACGCGGTGGCCGGCGTAGACCTCGAGGTTGAGACCCCTGAGGACGGTCTGGTCGGGCTCGTAGCCGAACTCGATATCCCTAAACTCGATGGTCTTGAGCTCGCGGGGCGCCTCGGCTAGACCCTCCGCATCCTGGGTCTCGTCGGGCACGCTCCTGAGCTCGCCGATGCGGGTGAAGGAGGCCTGGGCGTTCTGAAACTCGGTGGCCACGGAGGAGATGTCGTTGAAGGGCTTGGCGAACTTCAGGGCGAAGGCGAGGAAGGTGGAGAGGCCACCGACGGTCAGGGAGGCTCCCAGCGGGGTCAGCTGGGGCGCGAAGCAGAGGATGACCACGCCGCACACGCCCACGCAGGCGTAGACGACGTTGTTGACCAGGCGGGTCGAGGGGTTGGTGAGGGAGGAGTAGAACTGGGCCTTCTGGCCGTCTCTGTAGAGTCTGGCGTCGACCTCCTCGAAGACGGCCTGCGACTGGGCCTGGATGGCCAGGCTGCGGACGGTCTTGTAGTTTCTGACCCGCTCCAGGGTCACGCCGGCCAGCTCGCCGGCCGTCTGGGCCTGGACCTTGAAGAAGCGCTTGGTGTGGGAGGCGACCCAGCGGGCCACGAAGAAGGATAGGGGCGTCAGAAGGAGGACGACCGTCGCCAGGATCCAGTTGATGGAGTACATGAATCCCAGCGTGAAGGCGAGGGTGAAGACACCCTCGATCAGGGATTTGAAGATGGCTGAGAGGCCCGCCATGATGTTCTCCGTGTCGACCGTGCAGAGGGAGAGGATGTCGCCGTGGGGGCGCGAGTCGATGTAGGACAGGGGCAGATGGGTCATCTTGGCGAAGGTCGCATCGCGGGTGTCCTTGACGATGACCTGGGTCAGGACGTTGGCGGTGTACTCGAAGAAGAACTGGCAGATGCCCGAGAGCATGGTCAGACCACCCATGATGCCGACGAGGATCCAGAAGGAGCGGATAGCGCTGTCCAGCTCGGGGCTGTCGGGGGTGTAGAGCTGGCCCAGGGAGAGGTCCAGGGCCTTGCCCATCAGGACGGAGATGCCCAGCATCGAGGGGATGTAGACCATCGCTAGGAGGATGATGGTCACCGTCAGGGGGATGTGCTTTCGCACCAGGGGTGCGACCTGCCTGAGCCAGGTCATCGAGGCGCGGAGCTTGCTGTTGGTTTTCATCTCTCCACCCCCTTCTGGACGTCGCAGATCTCCGTGTAGATTCTAGACTTCCCATAGAGCTCGTCCGGCCGGCCGATCGACTCGATCCGGCCCTGGTCCAGGACCAGAATCTGGTCGCAGCCCTGGAGGGAGGAGACGCGCTCGCTGACCACGATCTGGGTCAGGTCGGGACCGAGGGAGAGCAGGTTGTCGCGCAGCCTCCGCTCGGAGAGGAAGTCCAGGGCCGAGTAGGAGTCGTCCAGGATCAGGACCTGGGGCTTGCGCACCAGGGCCATGGCGATGGCCAGGCGCTGGCGCTGGCCGCCGGAGAGGTCCTTCGCGCCCTCGTCGGTGGAGCGGTCCAGCCCGTCCGCCTCGGTCAGGACGAAGTCGCACAGGGCCAGGCGGAGCGCCTCGCGCATGTCGTCCTCGCTGGCCTGGGGGTTGGCTAACAGCAGGTTGCTCCGCACCGTCCCGCGGAAGATCTGGGGCTTCTGGGGCACGTAGCCGATCTCGGAGTAGAGGGCGGAGAGGGCGTAGGTGTCGAGGGCGGCGCCCTTGTAATCGACCTGGCCCTGGGTCGGGTCGAAGAAGCGGAGGATCAGGTTTAGCAGGGTCGACTTGCCTGAGCCCGTCCCGCCGATGATACCGATCCTCTCGCCCTTGTGGATGGTGAGGTTGACCCGCTCGATGGCCGGGGTGTCGCTGTCGGCATAGGTCAGGCCCGCATCCGCGAACCGATACAGCTCGGCCCCGCGCGCCACCTCGACCCCCTGCCGGGTCCCCTCGTCTCTGAGGGAGGGTTCGATGGCCAGGAAGGCGTTGCAGCGGCGCAGTGAGGAGAGCGAGCGGGTGAAGATGATGATGATGTTGGTCACCACGGCCACGGCCTGGAGGATCTGGTTGAGGTAGTTGACCAGGGCCACGATGCGGCCGTTCTCCGCGGCGATGGTCTGGGTGGTCGCATCGGGATCTAGGAAACCCGAGAAGGCCCCGAGCGCCACCAGGACGACCACGGCCGCGTTGATGATGACGGTCGTGACGGGGTTGGTTATCGAGGTCAGGCGGGCGATGCGCAGCGACTCGTCCTGGTACTCCTGGGACGACTTCTGGAACTTGGCGATCTCGTAGTCCTCGCGGTTGAAGGCGCGGAT
>CALVYN010000052.1 GCA_944372245.1 uncultured Bacilli bacterium | reverse complement strand
GGACACCTACCACATCCCGCACATCTCCACCGGCGACATCTTCCGCGACGCCATCTCGGAGGGAACCCCGATGGGCCTGAAGGCCCAGGAGTTCATCTCCAGGGGCGAGCTTGTCCCCGACGATATCACCGTAGGTATCGTCAGGGAGAGGCTTCTCAAACCGGACGCGGTCCACGGTTTCCTCCTCGACGGCTTCCCTCGCACCCTGGCGCAGGCCGAGGCGCTCGAGAGCATGCTGGCCGAGAGGAACACCTCCATCAACGCCGTCATCGACGTGATCTGCCAGGAGGATGTCCTCCTGCGACGGATCACCACCAGGCGCGTCTGCCCCAAGTGCGGCGCCTCCTTCAACGTCCTGACGCTGAAACCCAAGGTCGAGGGCATCTGCGACTACTGCGGCGCCCAGCTGATCCAGCGCAAGGATGACACCGAGGAGGCCTTCCGCACCCGCCTCAAGGAGTTCCACACCAAGACGGCCCCTCTGGCTGACTACTACAGGAGCCGGGGCGTCCTCTTCGAGTACGACTCCTCCGACGGCGACATCAACCGGGGCAACCACCTGATCGGCACGTTCCTGGACGGGGTCATCGACCAGTGATCAACATCCATACCCCCAGCGAGATGCAGGCGGCCGTCGCCGCCGGCAAGAAACTGGGTCCGGTCTTCGACTTCATCCGTCCGCACATCGTGCCGGGCGTCTCGACCCTCGAGCTCGACCGGCTCTGCCGCGAGTTCATCCTCGCGACCGGCTGCCACCCCTCCTTCCCCACCGAGGATGGCTACTACTGGACCATCTGCAGCTCGGTCAACGAGGGCATCATCCACCAGATCCCCCGCAAGGATGTGATCCTCAAGGAGGGCGACCTCCTAAAGATCGACATCGGCAACATCGACGATCAGACCGGCTATCAGGGCGATGCGGCCCGCACCTTCTTCGTGGGCCAGGTCGACCAGGAGAGCCATAAGCTCGCCGAGTGTGCCGAGGAGTGCTTCTGGAGGGCCTATGAGCTGGTGAAGCCCGGCGCCAGGGTCAGCGACATCGGCTGGTGCATCCAGCGGGTGTGCGAGTCCTACGGCTTCTCCGCCCTGCGCGAGTACGGCGGACACGGCATCGGACTCTCCATGCACGAGGACCCCTTCATCCCCAACGCGGGGATCCTGCCGCCCCACCGGGGCTCGGTCATCAGGGCCAACACCCTGATCTGCATCGAACCCATGGTGCTGGCCGGCGGCCCGGAGATGAGGCTCGAGGACGACGACTGGGGCGTGGTCACCCTGGACGGCCGGCGGGCCGCCCACTACGAGAACACCATCGCGGTGTTCCCCGACCACAACGAGATCACGACCGTCGACTCGGCGGTCCGCGCCAAGCTGGAGGCTAGAGGATGAGCAGAGACGATTTCATCAAGATGGAGGCCGTCGTGGAGGATATCCTCCCCGCGTCCCACTATGCGGTCAAGCTGGAGAATGGCCTGGTCATCCGGGCGACCATCTCCGGCAAGATGCGCATGAACAGGATCAGGATCCTGCCCGGGGACCGCGTGACGGTCGAGATCTCGCCCTACGACGTCAAGCAGGGCCGCATCGTCTATCGTTTCAAGGACTAGCCGTCCGTTTCCCCAGCATAGATTGCAAAAAATATGCTAGACAGGGGAAAGGTCGATACGATACAATAATTTATTGGCTTTTTTGGCCGGAGGCAAAGTTAGAATGAAAGTTAGAGCTTCAGTCAAGCCCATCTGCGACAAGTGCAAAGTGATCCACCGCAAGGGTCGCGTCTGCATCATCTGCAGCAACCCCAAGCACAAGCAGCGCCAGGGCAAGTAGTTAAGGAGAAACAGATAATATGGCACGTATCAGCGGAGTTGATATCCCCAACAAGAAGATCGCCGTGGTCAGCCTGACCTACATCTACGGCATCGGCATCCCCACCGCTCAGAAGATCTGCGCGGCGGCGGGTGTGCCCGAGACCAAGAGGATCGAGGAATGCACCGAGGCTGAGCTCACCAAGCTGCGCGCTGAGGTGAGCAAGTACAAGACCGAGGGCGATCTGCGCAGGGACGTCGCCCTCAACCTCAAGCGCCTGCAGGACATCGGGTCCTACCGCGGCCTGCGCCACCGCAAGGGTCTGCCCTGCCGCGGCCAGCGCACCAAGACGAACGCCCGCACCTGCAAGGGTCCCAAGAAGACGGTCGCCAACAAGAAGAAGGCTACTGCCTAAGGTAAGGAGCTGAAGAGAATGGCTACTGATAAGAAGAGCTCGCAGGTGGCGAGCGGTTCCAAGAAGTCCAAGAAGACCACCATCCGCAAGAAGAAGGCGAAGTTCAACACCACCAAGGGTGTCGCCCACATCCACGCCTCCTTCAACAACACCATCATCACCATCTCCGACGAGGCCGGCCACGTCCTGGCCTGGTCCACCCCCGGCGCGGTCGGCTACACCGGCGCGCGTCGCTCCACCCCCTACGCCGCCCAGCTGGCGGCCCAGTCGGTGGCGAAGAACGTCATCGACCGCGGTCTGAAGTCGGTCGACGTCGAGGTCAAGGGCCCCGGCCCCGGCCGCGAGTCCGCCATGCGCGCCCTCGCCGCTGCCGGTCTGACCATCACCTCCATCGCCGATGTCACTCCCGTGCCCCACAACGGCTGCCGCCCTCCCAAGAGGCCTCGCGGCTGAGCTCTCTTTGAGATCTGGTCGATGCGTCTAGACGTAACGAAATCAAGAAGGGGGTAAACTGATGAAAGATTTCCAGCAGCCCGAGTTCGAGCCCATCGTCGAGGAGGAGTCGAAGAACTATGGTCGCTTCGTGCTGGAGCCGCTCGAGCGCGGTTTCGGCATCACTCTGGGGAACGCGCTGAGGCGCGTCCTCCTCTCCTCCATCCCCGGTGCCGCCGTCATCGGCGTCACCATCCAGGGCGCTCGTCACGAGTATGCGGTCCTCTCCGGCGTGAAGGAGGACCCCACCATGATCGTCCTCAACCTCAAGGGTCTGGTCATGAAGATCAACTCCTCCGAGGAGCGGGCCTCCCGCACCCTGATGCTCGACGTGGTCGGCTCCGATAAGGAGGAGACCACCGTCACCGCCGCCGATATCGTCTGTCCCGGCGACGTCGAGATCGTCAACAAGGATCTCGTCATCGCCCACGTCGCCCCCCAGGGCAACCTGAAGATGGACATCACCGTCGCCAAGGGCCGCGGCTACTCCTCCGTCGAGGACAACAAGCGCGACTTCGACTACAGCGGCGTCAGCGGTGGCGACACCTTCCCCATCCCCGTCGACTCCTCCTTCTCCCCCATCGTCAAGGTCAACTACTCCGTGGCTCCCGCGCGCATCCAGCGCCAGACCGACTTCGACAAGCTGGTCCTGGAGGTCTGGACCAACGGGGCTGTCGACGCCAAGGCGGCGGTCTCCGAGGCCGCCTCGATCCTCGTCCAGTACTTCAGCCTGTTCATGAAGATGGATGAGCACGTCGTGGAGCAGGTGGCCAAGGGCAACACCATCTTCAGCGACAAGGTCGCGCCCAAGGCCGGCGAGAGCAACGAGAAGCCCATCGAGGCCCTCGAGCTGTCCGTCCGCTCCTACAACTGCCTCAAGCGCGCCAACATCCATACGATCGGCGACCTGATCGCCAAGAGCGAGGATGAGATGATGAAGGTCCGCAACCTCGGCAAGAAGTCGCTCAAGGAAGTCAAGCAGAAGCTCAGCAACCTCAATCTCAGCTTCCGCAACGAGAAGAACTAAGGAGAGATCAACATGAAAACCCAAGGTAGGAAGAACGTTCACGGCAAGGGTGGCGTCCGCTTCAAGACCGGCTGGGACCAGGGTCGCGAGAACGCGGTCCTGCGCAACCTGACCAGCCAGCTGATCATCGCCGGCCATCTGACCACCACCTACTCCACCGCCAAGAAGGTTCAGCGCAAGGTCGAGAGGATGGTCAGCTACGCCAAGAAGGGCGACCTGGCCTCCCGCCGTCTGGCCGCCGCCTTCGTCCGCGAGCAGATCGTGGACCAGGCCACCGGCCAGGATGCCGTCCAGAAGCTCTTCGCCGTCTACGGCCCCAAGTACCAGGACCGTCAGGGTGGCTACACCCGCGTCCTGCGCCTGGCCAACCGCCGCGGCGACAACGCCCCCATGGCGATCATCAGCTTCGTCGACTGATCCCGATTCACCGACGCCTCGCAAGGGGCGTCTTTTTTGTCCACACCGCAGCGAAAAACGATGTAAGAGCGGCGGGGAAGATATATAATTTTTTTTCGGACAAGAGGTCCCATAGGAGGAATAAAGACAACATGTCTGAGATCGTTTCCGTTCATGCCCGCGAGATCCTGGATTCCCGCGGCAATCCCACCGTCGAGGTCGAGGTCTGCACCGAGGCCGGCGGCTGGGGCCGCGCCATGGTCCCCTCGGGCGCTTCCACTGGCATCCACGAGGCGGTCGAGCTGCGCGATGGCGATAAGACCCGCTACAACGGCCAGGGCACTCTGAAGGCCGTCGAGAACGTCAACAAGCAGATCGCGCCCCGCGTCATCGGCCACGACGTCTTCGACCAGATCGGCCTGGATCACCTGATGATCGCCGCTGACGGCACCCCCAACAAGGGCAACTTCGGCGCCAACGCCATCCTGGGCGTCTCCCTGGCGGCGGCCCACGCGGCGGCCAACGAGCTGGGCGTGCCCCTCTACCGCTACATCGGCGGCACCAACGCTCACGTGCTCCCCGTCCCCATGATGAACGTTCTCAACGGCGGCAAGCACGCGATTTCCTCCGTCGACTTCCAGGAGTACATGATCATCCCCGTCGGCGCCCACTCCATCCGCGAGGCGGTGCGCATGGGCGCGGAGGTCTTCCACGCTCTGAAGAAGGTCCTGGTCTCCATGAACCAGAACACCAACGTCGGCGATGAGGGCGGCTACGCTCCCTCGCTGAAGAACAACGAGGAGCCCTACGAGGTCATCTGCAAGGCCATCGAGGCCGCCGGCTACGTCCCCGGCCGCGACATCTGCCTGGGCACCGACATCGCCTCCAGCGAGTTCTACAACGCCGAGGAGAAGGTTTACGACCTCTTCCGCTCCGGCGAGGGCAAGAAGACCACCGACGAGATGATCGACCTGATCACCGACCTGACCTCCAAGTATCCTCTGATCACCGTCGAGGACGGTCTGGCTGAGGACGACTGGGAGGGCTGGAAGAAGCTGACCGACCGCCTCGGCAAGAAGGTCCAGCTCGTCGGCGACGACCTGTTCGTCACCAACAAGACCCGCGTCGAGCAGGGCATCAAGCTCGGCACCGCCAACTCCGTCCTGATCAAGGTCAACCAGATCGGCTCCCTGACCGAGACCCTGGAGACCCTGGAGACCGCCCACCGCGCCGGCTGGACCACCATCACCTCGCACCGCTCCGGCGAGACCGAGGATGTGACCATCGCCGACCTGTCGGTCGCCGTCAACTCCGAGCAGATCAAGACCGGCTCGCTGTCCCGCACCGACCGCGTGGCCAAGTACAACCAGCTGATGAGGATCGAGGAGGAGCTCGGCGAGAACGCCGTCTACCTCGGCCGCAGCGCCTTCAAGGTCGACCTGGACCGCTAATCCCAACCTCGGATATCGAGATCGAGAGAGGAGAGCTTCGGCTCTCCTCTTTTTTGGTGGAGATTTTAGGAGGGATTTTCGGGGCTTGGAATGAGTCCTGGCGAAAGGGATTACGTGGTGGTTGGTTTGAACTTGGGATACAGATGCGGCTGCAGGGGCTTTTGGAGGCGAGGAAGAGGCGGGGTGGGTATTTGAACAGGGAGGGAGGAGCGGGGCTGCTGGAGGCCTTTTGGGACGTTGTCTGAGGGGCTGAATTGCATGTGGCTGTCGCTCGAATTCTAAGATTCCATCTCTGATGGAGGAGAAGGAAGAGTGGGGTGAAATGAATGGGATTTTGAGGGTTTAGATCAGTCGAAAAATCCGCCCGTTAAAAAGTGAAAAATATGGTTGCAACCAGTGCGAAGAATGGTATACTTTCCCTCGCACCGCAGCTGAATGGGCCTTTAGCTCAGCTGGTTAGAGCGCGCCCCTGATAAGGACGAGGTCGATGGTCCGATCCCATCAAGGCCCACCAATGATAAAAAGTGCCGATTTTATCGGCATTTTTTTTGA
>CALVYN010000051.1 GCA_944372245.1 uncultured Bacilli bacterium | reverse complement strand
AGGCCGAGCTGGTTGAGCTCGCCGCTGACAGCGGCTTGGAGCACCTGCAGCCCGGGAGCGATGACGGTGGGCTTGGTCGAGTTGAGCTTCTCGGCCCCGAAGACCTGAGCGCCGCTCTCCGTCGCATCGATGAAGCCCTCGGTGACCAGGGTGGCGGACGGGAAGAGGCTCTCGATGGCCTCGAAGCGCTTCTGACCCACGGCTTTGAGGAGCATCTGGCCGTAATCGGAGGTCAGAAAGGAGTGAGCATCCATCACGGGCTGGACCAGGAAGAGGACCTCCGCCCCCTTCTCGGTCTCGCGGCTCATGGTGCGCAGCAGGCCCATGCCCTCCAGCTTGCGGCCCGCGCCCATGATTGCCTCCAGAGAGAGGTGGGTGGCGGTGGCGAGGTCCTTGCCAAAGCGGGAGTGGCCGCGGCTCCCGAAGGATGAATCGCTACTTAATAAGAGGTACAGAGACAGGGCTTCGGTTCCCATCAAAGGGGCGTACCCGGTCGCCAACAGGCGCAGGTCGTCCTCGGAGAGTGAGAGGGGCGAAGCGACGGTCAGAGCAGTGCTATCCTCGATCAGAACCATGATTCACCCTCCTCTAGCCCGTCTATTTTAAACCAGCCCCGCCGGGTTTAACGGAGGGAGAAAGCGCTGACACGCCCCTTTGAGCAAAGTAAAATATTCCCGCTGAAAAATATAAGGAGGTACGGCCTTGGAGAGAAAGGTTTGCATCTTGACCTCGGGCGGCGATGCCCCGGGCATGAACCAGTGCATCATGGCCTTCGTGCGCGCTAGCCTCAGGTTGGGTCTGACACCGATCGGGGTCTACGATGGCCTGAAGGGCCTGTGCGAGTGGCGCACGCGTCCGCTGGACCGCGAGTTCACGCTCGGTCTGGCCCGCCGCGGCGGCACGGTGCTGGGGACCGCCCGCTACGAGGGCTTCCTCGATGCCAGCGTGCGCCACAGGTGTGCGGAGCACCTGAAGGCCGAGGGGGTCGAGGCGGTCGTGATGCTGGGTGGCGATGGGACCCAGCAAGCGGCGAGAGAGCTGGATAAGGAGGGCATCAGAACATATCTGATCCCCTCCTCGATCGACAACGACGTGCCCGGGAGCGAGTTCTCCCTGGGCTTCTTCACCGCAGTGTCGACCGTCGTCGAGGCCATCGACCGCATCCGGGACACGATGGAGAGCCACAATCGCCTCTTCGCGGTCCAGACCATGGGCCGCAACTGCCCCGACCTCGCCCTGTATGCCGGCGTGGCTTCCGGGGCGGATCTCGTCCTCACCCAGGCGAATCTTCCCACCTATGAGGAGATACTTGCCCGGGTTAAGGCCCTAAAGGAGACGGGCCAACGCTCCTGCCTGATCGTCATGAGCGAGCACCTGCTCGATGGTCAGAGACTCATATCCAACCTTTCGCGCGATACGGGCTGGGAGAGTAGGCTTGACATCTTGGGCCACACCCAAAGAGGTGGCTCACCGTCACCCCAGGACCGCATCCTCGCGCAGGTCTTCGGGGCCGAGGCGGCCGAGCGCTGCTATCATCGAGAGGCCTCGGGAAGCCTAGGAATCCGCGCTGAAAGCGTTGTTAATTCGCCCTTCGATGTTGATAATATTAGAGGTTTAGCTCCTCGGTCCACTAAGCTGGTACTAGAGGCGGAAAGGAAAGCCAGGTAGCTATGCAGAAGATCATGAAGAAGACGAAGATGTTTTGCACCATCGGTCCCTCCTCTGAGAACAAGGAGATGCTGAAGAAGCTGTTTGAGGCCGGTATGAATGTCGTCCGTCTCAACTTCAGCCACGGCGATCACGCCGAGCAGCTCGCTAAGGTCGTCACCGTCCACGAGATCGAGAAGGAGGAGGGTCAGCTGATCGGTATCGTCCTCGATACCAAGGGACCCGAGATCCGCACCGGTCGCTTCGTCGGCAAGTCCGTCGCCGTCAAGAGCGGCGACACCGTCGTGCTCCACATGGGCACCGATGACGGCAAGGGCAACGATGTCCTCCGCGGCCGCGAGAAGGATGGAACCATCCACATGGGTATCACCTACACCGGCCTGTTCGACGATGCCAAGATCGGCGAGCACATCCGCATGGATGATGGCAAGCTGGAGATGACCGTCACCTCCAAGGATGAGAAGAACCGCACCCTGATCTGCTCCGCCCGCAACGACGACACCATCAAGGATGAGCGCGGCGTCAACTGCCCCGACACCCACCTGTCGATGCCCTACGTCTCCGAGCAGGACTACAAGGACCTGGTGTTCGGCTGCGAGAATCACGTCAACTACTGCTCCGCTTCCTTCGTCCGCAACAAGCAGGATATCCTCGACATCCGCAAGATCTTCCACGAGCACGGCGGCGACGACATCAAGATCATCTCCAAGATCGAGAACACCGAGGCTCTGGAGAACATCGATGAGATCATCAAGCTCTCCGACGGCATCATGGTCGCCCGTGGCGACATGGGCGTGAACATCCCCGCCTGGGACGTCCCCGTCGTCCAGATGCGCCTGGTCCGCTCCTGCCGCGCCCAGGGCAAGCCCATCATCGTCGCGACCCAGATGCTCGATTCGATGACCCACTCGCCCTTCCCCACCCGCGCCGAGGTCACCGATGTCAGCTTCGCCGTCCTCCAGTCCGCCGACGCGGTCATGCTCTCGGGCGAGTCCGCCAACGGCGACTACCCCTTCGAGGCCGTCTCGATGCAGGCCAACATCTGCGCCCGCATGGAGCGCGAGCTCAACTATGAAGAGCTCGCCCGCGAGGCCTTCAACAACTCCCAGAAGGACTACTCCGACGCCATGGCCAACGCCGTCGTCAACGCGGCCTACCTGACCGACGCCAAGCTGATCATCTGCTTCTCCGGCTCCGGCGAGGGTGCCGAGAGGCTCTCGCACTGCCGCCCCGTCTGCCCCACCATCTTCGTCACCGACAACCGCGTGGCCGCCTACGACTCGATCCTCTGGTGGGGTGTCTACCCCAAGCTGGTCAAGAGGCTGCCCGCCCTGACTGAGGAGCTCGAGGTCGCCGCTCTGCACATCGCCAAGAGCTACGATGTGCCCGACCACTCCGTCATCATCATCACCGGTGCCTCCCCCGTCGGTGCCTCCGACACCAACTTCATGAAGCTAGTCAAGGTCGAGTACACCAAGATGTCCGATCTGGACATGTAGTCCACCTCGCATCGCCACCCGTATTTCGATTTGTTGCCCCGGCCCTCAAGGACGGGGTTTATATTCAGAAAAACTGTAGTGAAAGGGATAAAGATTCATGTCTAATTCCGCAATCAAGCGCACCTTGGCTATCGATCTGGGTGCCACCAATCTGCGCGTCGGTCTCGTCCAGCTGGAAAACGGCGAGGCCACCATCGTCGACCAGATCAAGGGCCCGACCCCCAAGGATGAGAAGGTTCTGGTCGAGACCATCCTCGACTTCGCCCACCGAGTCGTCGCCGCTCACCCCGACTTCGAGTTCCACACCGCCGGCGTCTCCGCCTGCGGCATCATCGAGGGAGACCGGGTGGCGGTCATGCTGCCCAACCTCGGCATCCACAACCTCGACCTAGCCAGCCTGGTCGAGCAGGCGTTCCCCGGCGTGAGGTGCCGCGTGGCCAACGACGCCAACTGCGCCGCCCTCTCCGAGGCGACCATGGGCGCGACCGCTGATGTGTCCGACTCCATCTTCGTCACCATCTCCTCGGGCATCGGCACCGGCTACGTCTACCGCCACCAGCTGATCAACTTCCCCTTCGAGGGTGGCCGCGTGATCATGGACTTCGACCCCGAGCACCGCTATGTCGAGACCGAGGAGTTCCTCTCCGGCAACGGCATCACCCGCCTCTGCCGTGCCAAGGGCCTGGGCGAGAACATTTCCGGCGCCGAGTTCTTCGCCCGCGTGCGGGCTAACGATCCCGCCTTCGTCCCCGTCTACTCCCAGTGGGTCAAGCAGCTGGGTATGTACTTCGGCAATCTCCAGCGCATCTTCTCCGTCGACCGCTACGTCCTCTCCGGCGGCGTGATGAAGTCCAAGGATGTCTTCTTCGAGGACCTGACCAAGATCGCCAACGGCTTCGTCCACCCCTACCCCCTCAAGCCCGTCGTCTTCGTCGAGGCCAAGTTCGGCCAGGATGCCGGCCTGATGGGCGGCGCCTCGCTGGGCTTCTCCCTGGAGTAGTTTTCTCCGATTCTGCTAGGAGGGTGTCAGTCACCCTCCTTTTTAGAATTTGGGGTTTACCAGCCCACACTTAGTTAGAGAGATTAGTAATTTAATATCGATGGATTAAAGCGCTTCCAGCGCACATACTATCCTATTGAGACTATGATTATTAGGCTTTCAAAAGGAGCATTTCGCATATGGAATTAGTGATGCCTGACGGGTCGGTCCGCACCTTCGAAGCGGGCCTGAGCCCCCTCCAGATCGCGGAGCAGATCTCCGTCTCCCTGCCCAAGCGCACCATCTGCGCCAAGGTCGACGGCCAGCTGTGGGACAAGTCCAAGCCCCTGACTGGCGACCGCCACGAGTTCAAGATCATCACCAAGGATGATCCCGAGGCCTTCGAGGTTCTCAACCACAGCTGCACCCACATGATGGCGCAGGCGATCTGCCGCCTCTATCCCGGCACCAAGCTGGCCTACGGGCCCGCCCTGCCCGAGGGCTTCTACTACGATGTCCTGACCCCCACCCCCATCTCGGAGAAAGACTTCCCCGCCATCGAGAAGGAGATGGCCAAGATCGCCGCGCAGAGCCTGGTCATCACCCGCGAGGAGGTCTCCCCCGAGAAGGCTAAGGAGATCCTGGCCGACCAGCCCTTCAAGACCATCCACACCGACGAGGTCGAGGACCGGGACCACTGCGTGAGCCTCTACCGCCAGGGCGAGTTCGTCGACCTCTGCCGCGGGCCCCACATGCCCAACACCGGCTACTGCAAGAACTTCAAGCTCCTGTCCATCGCGGGCGCCTACTGGAAGGGCGACAAGAACAACGCCCAGCTGACCCGCATCTACGGCTGCTGCTACTTCACCAAGCAGGAGCTGGATGACCACCTGAAGCTCTTGGAGGAGCGCAAGGCCTCCGACCATCGCCGCCTCGGCCGCGAGCTGGGCCTGTTCACCATGTCCGAGTACGGACCCGGCATGCCCTTCTGGCTCAACAACGGCTGGGCGCTCAAGCGCGCGCTGGAGGACTACCTCCTCAAGATCCTGCGCAAGCACCACTACCAGATGGTCCAGACCCCGCAGATCCTCTCCCGCAAGCTCTGGGAGACCTCCGGCCACTGGGACCACTACAAGGAGAACATGTTCACCACTCAGATCGAGGGCGAGTGGTATGCGGTCAAGCCGATGAACTGCCCCGGCGCCATGCTCTGCTACAACCAGACCCTCCACTCCTACCGCGACCTGCCCGTGCGCATCGGCGAGTACGGCAACGATCACCGCAACGAGGCCTCGGGCGCCCTCAACGGCCTGCTGCGCGTGCGCCAGTTCACCCAGGATGACGCCCACATCCTTTTGACCCTCGACCAGGTCGAGTCCGAGGTCGACGACCTGCTCTCGATCTACCGCGAGGTCTACTCAACCTTCGGCCTGAGCTTCTCCATCGAGCTGTCGACCATGCCCGAGGACCACATCGGCGAGGTGGCCGACTGGGAGAGCGCCGAGAACCAGCTGCGCCGGGTCATGGAGCACAACCACATCCCCTACGTGGTCAACGCCGGCGATGGCGCCTTCTACGGCCCCAAGCTCGACTTCAAGGTCCTCGACTCGATGAAGCGCGAGTGGCAGTGCGGCACCATCCAGCTGGATATGCAGCTGCCCGGCCGCTTCGGCTGCGTCTACGTCGACAAGGATGGCACCAAGCGCACCCCCGTGATGATCCACCGCGCGATCCTGGGCACCTTCGAGCGCTTCATCGGCGTTCTGACCGAGCACTTCAAGGGTGCCTTCCCCACCTGGTGCGCCCCTGTCCAGGTCGCCCTGGTGCCCGTCCTGCCCGAGGATGAGGCTCAGAGAGCCATGTGTGAGCAGGTGCGCGAGCGCCTGATCGACGACGGCTACCGCGTCAGCGAGCTGTACCAGGACGAGAAGGTCAACTACCGCATCCGCATGGCCCAGGTCCAGAAGATCCCCTACACCCTGGTCATCGGTAACAGCGAGGTCCAGACCGGCAACCTCACCTACCGCACCTTCGGTCTGCCCACCCCTGTGACCGCCAGCGCCGAGGAGTTCTACCAGCTGCTCAAGCGCGACTGCGACCTGAAGTTCATCTCTCCCGCCGTCGCCGCCAAGGCGCGCTAATCCTTCGATATATAGATCGTGAACAGACAGCATCCGACCCGGTCGGGTGCTGTTTTTTTGACTTTCTAAACTTCTGCAAGAGGTTTTTGTTAAGTTGTCGGGGTTTTTTGAGCGGCTTTTATTTTGTTG
>CALVYN010000050.1 GCA_944372245.1 uncultured Bacilli bacterium | reverse complement strand
TAGGTGCCGTAGACCTCGAGGGTGCCGGTGTCGTCCTCGATGATCATCGCGCCGAAGGAGTAGTCGGTGATCTCCTTGATGCGGGCCTTGATGTAGTAGCGGTCGGGAGTCTTGGAGCCATCGGCGGGCATCAGCTCGATTGCCTCGGCGATGGTGATGGTCTCATAGTCGGTCCAGAGGGTATCCAGGGTTACCTCCTGGGTGGAGGAAGAAGAGGAAGAGGAGCTGGAGGACGAAACTAGAGAGCTGCTGTTGGACGAACTGCTGCTGGAGGAGGTGCCGGACTGGCCGCTGCAACCAGCCAGAGCCAGAGAGGCGAAGATGGACAGGAGGGAGACGATCTTCATGTGCTTCATCGGGACATTCCTTTCTACCGGGCTCGGTGAGTTCGGTATGCGGCCTAATTGTCTTAACAATGAGGAGGTATGTTAACAGCGCCGGCGAGGTGTTGGAATCGCTTACCTCTGAGTGGAGGCTTCGACCCCAGCCATCTTTAAAGGGAGTGCCAGGGTGTCAAGAATGCCAGAATATGGCCAAAACTGGGCGATATTTAGGGCGAGATGCATAAAAACGCGCATACACGTGCAACATCTCACACCCTTTACCTTTATATTAAGATTGTGAAAGAAGGAGATTTTGCATGTCTGAAAGATACCCTGGTCTGACCCTTTTTGCCGACACCGATTGCGATATCACCCCGGAGATGGCCCAAGCGTGGGGCTATGCCCTCATCCCCATGCCCTACACCCTGGATGGCACTGAGGTCTTCCCCTACAAGGATGGAGCGCCCCTGGACATCCAGGCCTTCTACAAGCGTCTGCGCGAGGGCGCGACCCCGAAGACCTCGGGCCTATCCCCGGCCGACTATATCTCCCTGTTCGAGCCGGCGCTCAAGCGCGGCGACGACATCCTCTACCCCCACTTCTCCGCCCGCCTGTCCTCGACCTTCAACGCCATGCGCATCGCCATCGAGACGCTGCAGGATCGCTATCCTGACCGGCAGATCGTCACCCTGGACACCGGTGCCATCACCGGCATGGCCCTGTGCATCCTCGAGGAGATCGCCCATCTGGCCGCGGTCGGAACGACCCTGGCGGAGATCGTGCGCATCGCCAGGGAGGAGCTGATTCCCCACTTCTCCTTCTACGCCTACGCCACCGACCTGCAGTTCTTCCGCCGCTCGGGCCGCCTCTCGGGCATCTCGGCCTTCGTCGGTGGCGCCCTCGGCGTGCGCCCCATCATCTCCATCGATGACGAGGGCCACATGGGCGCGGTCGACAAGGCGGTCGGCACCCGCGCCGCCCTAGCCAAGATCCACCGCGCCATGTCCACCCTCGGTGAGGACATGGGTCAGCACCCCCTCTACATCGTCCACTCGGATGCGAGGCAAGAGGCCGAGGAGCTGGCTGCCGCCATCCAGGAGCGCTACGGCGCCACCGCCAAGATCATCTGGGTCAATCCCACCGCCGGTGTCCACTGCGGACCCGGCTGCCTCGGCGTGGCCTTCCACGCCAGGAGGCGCAGCCTTTGATCCGCGTCGTCCCGGTGGAGACCGCCGCCCAGCGCCGGGCCTTCATCCGCTTCCCCCTCAGGTTATATCGCGGGGTCAAGGAGTTTGTTCCCCCGCTGATCTCCGCTGAAAAGAAAATCCTCTCGGGCAAGTCTGGACATGAGAAAGATTCAGATAGCATCTTCTTCCTCGCCTATAAGGACGGAAAGATTGCCGGCCGGATTCAGGGCATAATTCAAAAGGCGGCCAACGCCAAGTGGAAGCAGGCGCGCTGCCGCTTCACCCGCTTCGACTGCATCGACGACCAGGCGGTCGCCGACGCCCTCTTTCAGGCGGTCGAGGACTGGGCGCGCCAGCGGGGGATGCAGGAGGTGGTCGGGCCTCTGGGCTACTCCGACCTGGACCGCGAGGGCCTTCTGATCGAGGGCTTCGACCAGGTCTCCACCTTCGAGGAGCAGTACAACTACCCCTACTACGCCAAGCTGATCGAGAACCGCGGCTACGCCAAGGATGTCGACTGGGTCGAGCGCAAGCTCTTCCCGCCCGAGGAGCTGGACCCCAAGATCGAGAAGCTGGTGGCCCGGATCATGGAGCGCAACGGCTTTCGCATCCTCACCGGCCTCAACATGAAGCAGATCATCGACCGCTACGCCGGCAAGTTTTTCGCCCTGATCGACGAGACCTACGCCAACCTCTATGGCACCGTGCCTCTGACCGACGGGGAGAAGCAGGATATCCTGTCCGACTTCAAGCTCCTCCTCAATCCCAACTACCTCCGCCTGATCGTCGACAGGGATGACAACCTGGTGGCTCTGGGCCTCTGCCTGCCCTCCATCGGCGAGGCGGTGCGCCGCTCGAACGGCCGCCTCACCCCGCTCAGCCTCATCAGGATCATGCGGGCGGCCAAGCACCCGAAGGCGCTGGATCTGGGCCTCATCGGCGTGGCGAACCAGCACCGCAACACTGGCGTCTCCTGGGCGATTCTCCTCGAGGTGATGAAGATGCTGAGGTCGGGTCAGATCGAGTGGTGTGAAACCAACCTCAATCTGGAGGATAATAAGAATATCCAGAACAACTGGGACCGGTTCGAGAGCGTTCTGCACAAGCGCCGCCGCTGCTACGTGAAGGCGCTCTAGCCCGGGGAGAGGAGGCGGATATGGGACAGGCGATCATCGGTGCGGCTATCGCGATCATCGGAGGGTTGACCACCTACTGCCTCCTGGAGCGGAAGAACCTTCTCACCCTCCTCCTCACGGTCATCCTCAATGGCGTTTGCGGAGCGATCATCGGTCTGATGTTCCTCTCTCGCGGCATGCTGATCCCCCTGTTGTGGCTCCCCGCCATCGGCCTGATAGTGGTTCAGGCCCTCATCGTGGCGCTCCTACAGAAGGAGCGCTTCTGGGGTGTAATCTCCGGCGTCTTCACCTGTCTGGTCGAGCTGGCGGTCCTCCTACCGATGACTGTCAGCCTCGACTCCACCGCCCATATCGCCTTCGGCATCCTGGCCACGATCCTGGCCTTCATCGCCACCGGCCTATTGATTCTCGCCTTCTATCTGACCTATAGAAAGCTCGATAACCTAGAGGGAATCATAATCAAGTAGAGATACGTAAAAAGCAGCCGATCAAGGCTGCTTTTTTAATTTGACAATCTCAACTATTACTTGTCGGGATGATAGATGAATGAGTCGTTCTTGCGCTTGGCGACCACGTACCAGATCGTCCCGCCGATCAGGGCGAGGACGAAGACGCCGGCGGCGACGATCGCGGCGATGAGCTCGGGGTGATCGCCCAGGTTATCGAGGGTGTGGTTCTCGTTGTAGTAATCGTCATAGTATTGGTTATTGGCGAAGATGAAGGTGTAGAGATCCTCGTCCATGGCCTCGCCATCGAAGGAGAAGGTGCACTCCACCTCTCTGGATTTCCCCTTGGGAATGCTGATGCGGGTGGCGCTGACGTAGAGGAGGCCATCATCCCGGTAGTAGGCTAGGCCGACCTGGTAGGAGATGAGGCTCAGAGGGTTCATCAGGGAGCCCTTGAAGCTGATCGTGGTGGCATCCTCCACGCTGTCGTAGGTCCGCTCGACGATCATCGAAGGATCGGCCGGCTCCAGGGACAGCAGCGCGCTGTCGATGCCGAGCCCCTCGTAGTCTCCCGGCTCGATGAGCTCATTCCACTGCGCCGTGATGCTCTCTCCGGGCGGCAGGAGGAGGAAGCCATTGACCGTGGGGAACAGTTCCTCGGAGAGGTCCATTTGGACATTCCCGTCATCGATACTCATGAGGTATCCCGAGGCTGAGCTGTTGGTGATGGTCAGGGCGTAGGCGTCGGCCCCCTCCTCGGTCGGCACGCAGTCGATCCTCGCGCCGATATCGTGGGTGTAGGCGCCCGGCGCGGGGCTGTTGGCACACAGCAGCGGCAGGGCCAGGATGGCTGCGAGCATCCTCTTCACTCTTCTCATACGCCAACCTCCTTATGGGTCAATTATAGCAACAGGGGATTTTGGGCATAAAATTTCTCAGGATAGGAGGGTGGGCCATGGCTATCGCAGAGGCGCTGTTTCTCACCCTCGCTCTCGAGCTGCCCTTCTTCGCCTTCACCAGGCGGCGCGACATCGGGGCCCTCCTCTTCGTCCTCGCGATGAATGCGGTGACCAATCTCGGCTTCAACCTGCTCTATACCGAGGTCTTCGCTTTCGACCCGGCCTTCCTCTGGGCGGGCGAGGTCGGCGTTGCCCTCATCGAGGGGAGTCTCCTCTATCGCTTCGACCGGCGCAATCCCTGGGGCTTTCTCATCGCTCTGGCGGCCAACCTGGTCTCTCTGGGCATCGGGCTCTTGGTCAACCACCTCATCGGGCAGGGCTATCTCAGCGTGCTGGCGATGTTGATCGCAGCCGTCTCGATCTTCGCACTGGAGATGATCCTCTTCCCCCTGGCTATCGTCGGCGCTAAGAAGCCTCGGAGAGCTAGAGCTCGCCGCGCTTGAGCGCTGCGATGTCGGTGGAGCGGGGGTGGGCCTCCAGCTCCTTCTGGTGCTGGGCGAGGGCGCGCTCGTATTTGCCCGCCGCCTGGGCGTGGTAGTAGCGGACCTTCTCCATCCCCTCGGGCATGTACTCGATCCGGGGCCAGAGGTCGGGACGGTCGTAGGGATAGGAGGCGGCCTTGGACAGCCCGACGGGATGGAGCTTGAGGAACTCGCGCACGTGGACCGGTGCTTCGTCGATCGAGCCCGTCGCCGCCTGGATGGCCAGGCAGGCCGACTTGGACTTGGGCGAGAGGGCCAGGTCGACGATGGTGAAGCCGATGGGGATCTGAGCCTCGGGCATGCCGACCTCGCGGGCCACCTGGCAGGCGTGGTAGCAGCGGTCGACCGCCTGGGGATTGGCCAGGCCCACATCCTCGTAGGCGGTGACGAGAAGCCGGCGGATCAGGCCCTCGAGGTCCCCGCCCTGCAGGAGTTTGGCCGCGTAGAAGAGGGCGGCATCGACCTCGGAGCCGCGGATGGACTTCTGGAGGCCGCTCACCGTGTTGTAGTGCTCGTCCTCATCCTTGTCGGAGAGGTAGTTGGGGACCGAGCGGACCGACTTGAGGTCGTCCACCGTCACGGTGTGGCTGGCTGGATAGGACAGGGCCAGGGTCTCCAGAAGGTTATAGGCAAAGCGCAGGTCGCCCCCGGACATCGAGGCGATGGTCTTGAGGGTCTCCTCCTCGAACTTCCTCCGCCCATCCAAGCCCTCGGGGGCGGCGATGGCCCGCTTGAGGCCGATGACGATATCCTCCGGGGAGAGGGGCTTGAGCTCCAGGATGTGGACGCGGGAGCGGACGGCGGGATTTAGGGAGACATAGGGGTTGGCCGTGGTCGTGCCGACCATGAAGAAGTCCCCCTTCTCCAGAAAGGGCAGAAGGAGGTCCTGCTTGTCCTTGGGCAGGCGGTGGATCTCGTCGATGATGATCATGGTCGGGAAGTTCTTCGCCGCCCGGTTGAAGGCTTCCAGCATGTCGCTCTTGGAGGTCACCACCGCGTTCAGGGCGATGACGGGGATGTCTAGAGAGTTTCCTAGAGCCGCAGCGATGGTGGTCTTGCCCGTGCCCGAGGGGCCGTAGAGGACCATCGAGACGAGGCTCTGATTCTGGACGCACCTGGAGAGGAACCCCTCGGGTCCGATCAGGTGCTTCTGTCCGACGACCTCGGAGAGATCTTTCGGGCGCATCCTCTGTGCGAGCGGTCGATCCATAGCCTACCTCCTACATTCCTCAAATACTTTCTGCCGTATATTTTAGGTTAACTTCCTCCAGCCGCTCAGGGGTGGAGGCTATAATCTCACCGGCTTTGGAGGTGAACTATGAGGATTGTCATCCAGGAGGCGAAGGATGCCAGGGTCGAGGTGGACAACCAGGTGGTCGGCGCCATCGACCACGGGGAGGTGATCCTGGTCGGCTTCACGCAGAACGATGGGGAGAAGACCATCGACAAGATGATCACGAAGATGCTCAATCTTCGCATCTTCCCTGACGAGAATGGCAATACCAATCTCAACCTCGAACAGACGAATGGAAAGGTGCTGGCCGTCAGCCAGTTCACCCTCTACGCCGACGTGACCAAGGGCAACCGCCCCTCCTTCGTCCACGCCCTCCCCAAGGAGGAGGCGGGGAAGCTCTTCGAGATCTTCGCGACCAAGCTCAAGGAGCGGCTGCCGGATGCTCAGTTCGGTCGCTTCCACGCCGACATGATGGTGACCTTCACCAACGTGGGCCCCTTCACCATCCTGTTGGACTCTGCGGAGCTGGGGTATGCAGGGTAGAGTCCTCCTCGCCTTCTCCGGCGGCGTGGACTCGTCGATCGCCGCCTACCTTCTGAAGGAGCAGGGCTACGACGTGACCTGCTGCTTCATGCGCAACTGGGACAGCATCGCCAACAATGATTTTCTGGGCAACGACACCCTGAGCGGGAGCAAGTGCGCCCAGGAGATCGACTATGACTATGCGGT
>CALVYN010000049.1 GCA_944372245.1 uncultured Bacilli bacterium | reverse complement strand
GTTCTGGGCGACGACCTCAACAGCGTCCTGGGCGACGCGGTCCTCTACGGGGCGACCGCCGAGCTGGTCGCGCGGCTGGTCAACGAGTGCACCGGCTCCAACGGCGTCTTCCACCTGGAGAACTTCCGCCAGGTCCTAGCCGACCGGATGACCTTCGCCCGGCCCTTGGAGGAGAATGAGAAAGAGGGTGAGGCCAAGACCCCGGCTCTGACTGACTCGGCCACCTCGAACCTGATCAGAGTCCTCGAGGAGATGGCCACCGCCGACTATCTGGCCAGCTACCTCCACGTGGAGAAAGCGCCGGAGAGCCTGATGATGCTGGCGGGTCAGCTCCAGCGGCAGTATGGGTTCTCCACCGGTGTCATCAATACGATTTTCGACTACTGCTTCAAAAAGACGAAGTCTGTTCCCAGCCCTGCATTCATAGAAAAGGTTGCACTATCCATCTTGCCCAGGCGTCCTAAGAATGCCTATGAGGCCTCCCTCTGTCTGACCGAGGCCCGCACCGAGATCAAGCGCAAGAGCCAAAAGCGCCAGAAGGGTCTGGAGCAGGCTCGGCGGCGAGCGAAGGAGGAGATCGAGGGCCAGGTTGAATCTCAGCCCGCTCCCTGCTCGAAGGCTGAGAAGGGAACGGAAACGGCCGTGAGTCTGGATGAGGCGGCCGACCTCTTGAAGGGTCTGTAGGAGGGGGAACATGGAAGAGAAAGAAAAGGATAAGGATGAGGGGCTTAAGCGGGTCGGGGACACGCTCGACGCCACCATCGAGCTCAGCCCTCAGGAGGTGAGAGACCTCGAGGCCCACGCTTCGCGCCTGATGGAGGAGAACCCCCAGAGGGCCAGGGCCATCAAAAATCTGCTCAGGACCGGCCAGACCTTCGCCAACTCGGCCGGTGCCATCGTCGACTATATGCTAGCCATCGACCGGCGCGACTACGTCTACACGCCGGTCTACGACGCCGAGACTGATCAGATCCGCCTCGAGCTGCAGCCCTCCGCCCACCAGCGGAGGATCCAGACGGTGGCGGAGCACCTCTATCACCAGGATGTCAGCCCCTACATCATCGCCCAGCAGGGACTCAGGCCCATCGAGGCAGTCCAGGGTCACACCGCAGGCAATTCGCCCTTCTTCCAGACCTTCGCCCGCATCGTCGAGAGGCTCTCCAAGGCCGATACCACTCGCGGCTTCTTCATCTCGGCCCGCAACGGAAACGCCTCGACCCTGCTGATGTCCGCCGCCTGCCTCGCCGCTTTGAGAAATCTCGGGAGCATCGCCTTCATCAGCGGCGACCGCTCGCTGCGCTCCTATCGCAACTACGACGACGATGACGAGTCCTATCAGCGCCTGGTCGACTGCCACCTCCTCTGCATCGACGCGGCGGAGGCCATGCCCTATGGCCCCTACATCCTCGACGATTTCCTCATCCCGCTGTTGAAGGCCCGGCGGGAGGCGGGCCGCATCACCTTCATCAGCTCCAAGCTCCCCCTCGAGGACCTGGCCGCCAAGCTCCAGTTCAATGCGACCAATCGCGAGAAGCTCTGCTACATCGTTCAGGAGGTCTGCGACATCCTCCCCGATGTGGTCGACGTGAAATTCTAAGTACCACCAGAACCTCCGCCCGGATAGTTAGGGTGGAGGTTTTTATATGGATCTACAGGAGACGAGTCGATCCTGCGGCCGGGCGGTCTGTCGGCAGGCGATTCGGGAATTGAACCCGCGCCACGCCCGCGCCTACATCGAGGTCGAGGAACCCTGCAGCGATTTCCTCTCGCTGACCAGGGAGTTGACAAGGAGGGGCCGGCGCGCGGATGCGCGGGCGGAGATGACCCTGAACGAGCTCAAACAGAGCGGGCGGATGGCCATCCTTCAGGTGCTCGAGGGTGAGACCCCACACTTCGTCCTCTTCGAGGGTTTCACCCGCAGCGGGAAAGCCAGAATCTACGACCCCGCCTTGGGCGAGGTCAAGATCGAGACGCAGCGTCTGGCTAAGGCTTTCACCGGCAGCGCTCTGCTTCTAGCTCGGGGTGAGATGGCTGCCCCCAAGGAGGCCAAGCAGCCGCGGCTAGCCAGCATCGGGACCAAGGTGGGTCTGGCGCTGATGTCGATCATCAGAGGCGTTTGCGTCTTCCTTCTCTTCGCCCTAATCTCCGACCCGGAGAACGCCCTGGGAGCCCTGCTCCCCCTCGCGGTCTTCCTTCTGACTATCGCGGGCACCTGCTTCATTCTCATGCACGAGCAGCGGCGTTTTACCGAGCGGTCTCTGCTTCCGGGCACCAATGGGGATGTGTCGGCCTATAAGGAGGGGATGAAGGCTCATACTACCGAGCTGACTATCTTTGAAATCATCTTTGATTGTGCAACCTTTATCGCTCTTACCACTTTGGTCTGCGCGCTTCAGGATGCGGCGAAGGTCCTCCTCTTTGGCGCCTCGATGATCACCTTCTGGGCCGTCGAGGTCTTCGCTCGGCAGGCCCTGGCCAAGCTGGGCGCGGCCGCGGCGCTGGCGGAGAAGGATGTGGTCGTTAGGGAGGCAGACGAGAAGCATCTGAAGCACCTCAGGCGCAGCAATGGTCGCTACGTCGCTCTGGCGGTGGGCGCTAGGGCTCTCTCGTTCGGCCTTCTGGCGCTGGCGGTCGTCTGCTTCTCCGCTGGCTCCGAGGAACCCTCCATCTCCGCCTTTCTCTCGGATTTCCTGCTCCTGGCCGGCTCGGGTCTCTGCCTGCTGAAGCTGGTCTCTCTGGACCGGACCAGGTCCCAGCTGCGCCTCAGCCTCTATCGCCTGGGCTCCGCGCGTGCGCGCAACCTATCAGCAACCGCCCGCTCGAGAGGTTATAATTCTCGGGCATATGAACAAGAGAATTCAGAAAAACGAGCTGACCTTTGATGATCAGACCGGTCTGTGCGTAGGGATGGAAGAGATCTTCCACAGGCTATTCGACTACATCTGCCGCTTCCAGAAGCTGGATTGCCCCTGTCTGGAGAGCCTCACTCTGGCGGACGACAAGCTGGTTCGGGAGATCAATTCCCAATACCGCGGCATCGATCGGACGACCGACGTCATCAGCTTCGCCTTCGAGGAGGGCGGGGATGTCGTCGACGCGCCGGTGCGCGACCTGGGCGAGCTGATCATCAGCGTGCCCCAGGCCCAGCGCCAGGCGGACGAGTTCAAGCACCCGCTGATCCGCGAGCTCTGCTTCCTCATCATCCACGGCACGCTGCACAACCTGGGCTATGACCACACCCGCTCCGAGGAGGATGCCCGCGTGATGTACGCCCTGCAGAACGACATTCTGAATTCGTTCGATGTCGATTGGGAGGATGCTAGATGGAAACCGTCAGAAGACCCGCTGAAGGACGAGAGATAGAGCTCGTCCGCGCTGCGAAGGAGGCCGCCTGCAAGGCGCGCTGCACCTATTCGCACTTTCCCGTGGGAGCGGCCATCATGCTCGATGATGGCAGGATCGTGAGCGGCTTCAACTGCGAGAGCCCCGCTTTCACCTGCGGGATCTGCGCCGAGCGCATGGCCATCTATACGGCCGTGAACGAGTTCGACCTCCATCCCCACGATGCCATCCTCATCGCCGTCTGGGGACGGACCGAGGATCCCATCAGCCCCTGCGGCCTGTGCCGCCAGGTGATGTGGGATATCCTGGGCCCCGAGACGCCCGTGATTCTCTCCGACTGCAACGACATGGTTTTACGGACCACCGTCAGGGAACTCCTGCCTCTGGGCTTCAAGGACGAGGACCTAGCATGAAGAGCGGATTCGTCACCGTGTACGGCCGCGCCAACGCCGGCAAGTCCACCATCATCAACGGCATCCTCGGCTTCAAGCTCCAGGCGGTCTCCGAGCGGCCTCAGACGACCAGGGACAACGTCCTTGGCATCTATAACGGCCCCGATTGCCAGATCTGCTTCATCGACACCCCAGGCCTGTTTAAGCCCCACCAGAAACTCGGTGCCAACCTGCTGAGAAAAGCTGAAAACGGTAGGCATGACTGCGACGTTCTCCTCTTTGTTGTTGCCTCTGACGAGGGTATCGACAAGGAGGTCTGCGCGCGGGTCTGTAGCGCCAACAAGCCTGTCGTCTTGGCCTACAACAAGATCGACAAGATCCGCGCTGACGAGGGCGAGAACAAGCTCGCCAAGCTGGTCAAGCTCCTGCCCGAGGACACCGCGATCGTGCGCCTGTCCGCCAAGGAGGGCTTCGGCCTGGACGACCTGGTCAAGGCCATCGTCGAGCGCCTGCCCGAGGGCGAGGCCATGTTCCCCGACGACATCGTCTCCGACCGGCCGCGCGAGTTCGTCTATACCGAGTTCATCCGCGAGAAGTGCATGCGCCTGCTCCACGATGAGCTGCCCCACGCCATCTGCGTCGAGCTCAAGAGCCTCGAGGACGAGGAGGAGGGTCTCTTCATCCGCGCCAATATCATCGTCGAGCGCGAGAGCGAGAAGGCCATCGTCATCGGCAAGGGCGGAAAGATGATCGCCCAGATCTCCAAGTACTCAGAGGAGGCCATCAAGGGCTTCGTCGGCAAACCGGTGGCCGTTCGGCTGCTGGTCAAGGTCGTGCCCGACTGGCGCAACGACGTCCGCTTCCTCCAGGCTCACGGCCTGTCGGACAAGGAGAGCTGATGCTCGCATCGGCCCCCATCGAGGGTTATCTGATCTCGGTCAAGGGGCGCGGAGCCGCCTCCTCCCTGGTGCAGATCCTCACCGCCGATGGCCTCTTCCAGGCCACCTGCCCCCGAGGGATGGGCGGCCGCAAGTCCTTTCCTCTGGCCGCGGTCACGGGTGCCCTGTGCCGGTTCGAGGGCTCTAGAAAGAGCGACTCTCACCCCTACTCCATCGAATCCTACTCCGTCTTGGAGCCCTCTCCCCTCACGGGGAAGAACCTGGCGGCCAACCTCGCTTTCATGACCGCCGCGGAGCTGGTCGTGAAGGTCTTTGACGCCTGCCCCCTGCTCGAGGGCTACCGCCGCTTCGTCTCGGAGGTCGCCCAGGGTCAGATCTGGGCCGGGCTGCTCGACCTTCTGGTGGAGGGCATCAACCTCTCCGGCATCCGGCCGAGCACCCGCTCCTGCGCCAGCTGCGGGCGGAAGGAGGATCTGGTCGCCTTCGACTTCACCTCGGGCGGCTTCCTCTGCCGCGAGTGCTGCCTCGACCCCGAGGCTCACGTGACGGGCCGGAAGAACCTTCTGAGCTATCGCTACATCTTTGAGACCCCGCTGAACGAGCGCGAGACCCCGCGGTTGGAGCACGGCTTCCTCCGGCGGGCGGTCCAGGACTCCGTAGCGTATCTTGAGAGCTATTTCGGTATCATAATCGAAACGCTCGAGACCCTCGCAAAGCTCTATAAATAGACCCCGCATGGCACTATAATTTTGTTTTGCATCTGGAGGTTTTAATCATGCCTGAGCACTCTTTCGACGAGATCGTCAACCACCTGACGACCAGCGGCTTCTGCTACCCCGGCAGCGCCATCTACGGCGGTCTAGCCAACTCCTGGGACTTCGGTCCGCTGGGGACTTTGATGAAGGAGCACCTCACCCGGCTGTGGCGGGACCACTTCGTCCGCGAGCTGGGCAACGTCGTGGAGATCGACCCCGCCATCATCATGAATCCCCGCGTCTGGCAGGCGACCGGCCACGTGCAGACCTTCAACGACCCCCTCATCGACTGCCGCTACTGCCACGCCCGCTTCCGCGCCGATGACCTCATCAGCAAGCAGAAGCCCGAGCTGGATGTCGATGGAATGACCCAGGATCAGATGAACGAGGTCATCAGCTCGGGCCAGATCGTCTGCCCCAACTGCAGCAAGAATCAGTTCACCCCCATAAGGAAGTTCCAGCTGATGTTCAAGACCTTCCTCGGCGTGACCGAGGACTCCTCCTCGACCGTCTACCTGCGCCCCGAGACCGCGCAGGGCATCTTCGTGAACTTCAAGAACGTCATGCGCACCACCCGCAGCAAGCTCCCCCTCGGTATCTGCGATATCGGCAAGAGCTTCCGCAACGAGATCACCCCGGGTCAGTTCATCTTCCGCACCCGCGAGTTCGAGCAGATGGAGATTGAGTTCTTCATCAAGCCCGGCGAGGACGACCAGTGGTTCGCCTGGTGGAAGGACAACTGCAAGGCCTTCGTCGAGCGCATGGGTCTGACCGATGCTCACGTCCGCTACCGCGACCACGAGCCCGCCGAGCTGGCCTTCTACTCCAAGGTGACCACCGATATCGAGTACCTCTTCCCCTGGGGTTGGGGCGAGCTGATGGGCATCGCCTGCCGCTCGGACTACGACCTCAAGCGGCACTCCGAGTTCTCCGGCGAGGACCTCTCCTATCTCGACCCTGAGACTCACGAGCGCTACATCCCCCACGTCATCGAGCCCTCCTTTGGTCTGGGCCGCCTGCTCTTGGCCCTCTGGTGCGACAGCTACGATGTCGAGCAGCTGGAGAAGGACACCCGCGTGGTCATGCACCTGGCTCCTCGCCTCGCTCCCTACACCTTCGCGGTCCTGCCTCTGTCCAACAAGCTGAACGCCCAGGCCAAGAGCGAGGTCTTCGACCGCTTCCACACCGGCTACGACTGCGTGTTCGACACTACGGG
>CALVYN010000048.1 GCA_944372245.1 uncultured Bacilli bacterium | reverse complement strand
CTACCGACAATGAAAATAGATTTTTATCAGCGATGCCCGCTCCGTCCAAAGAGAGTATAGAGAGATCGCCGCAGGGAGTCGTCCTGGGAGAGGGAGGAAAATTGGACAATGGTGAAACGCCGGTCATCGACGCGGAAGATCCAGACCTCGCTGGCGTGCTTCAAGAGGGCGAAGAAGGGCAGAGCGATGGCGGCGAGGCAGACTAGGAAGACCCAGGACGAGAGCTCCCGGCCGATGGCGGCGAAGTAGCACTCGTCCGACCAGAAGGGGACGAAGTGCAGGGTCATGCCGGAGGGGATGTTGTCCGCGCCCAGGAAGAACATGGGCATGATCAGGACGGCGCCGAGGACGATGGTGGCGCAGATGCTCATCGCGGTGATGCGGAACTTGTTGAGCGGCTGGCAGACGCTGAAGAGGACCGCGAAGGCGGCGATGACCGCCGCGAAGATGCAGGTCGGCTCCTCGATGAAGAGGAGGGAGCGCAGCAGCATGTCCCTGTCGGCCACCGTCCCCAAGAGGTTCAGATACTCGCTGTAGGTGATGCCCTGGCCGATGCTGAACTGCCCCGCCATCTCCGGAGGCAGCTCCTTTAGGCCGGAGTGGAGGTAGACCTCCGCGAAGGGCATGGCATCGAAGCGCACCATCAGCTGGACCGCAAAGACCGAGAGGAAGAGGAAGAGTCCCGCCGGGAGCGAGCGGGCCAAGACCCGCTTGGTGAAGCCCGGCTTGACCGGGTCGTTGGTGTCCTCCAGACCGAGGATGAAACCGCCGACACCCGTGACGAACCAGGTGACCAGGTAGAGGCCTTCGACCGAGTAGGGGATGTGGCCAAACAGGGGCGAGGTCGCTGCTAGGCCCAGAGCCAGGAAGGACTTCATCAGGAAGAGGGTGGCCGAGCGCTGCATGTCGTTGACGCTCTTGCGCCCCTCCTTGATGATGGCGGGCATGTGGCCGAAGTCGCCATCGAGGATGGTAACATCCGCCACCTGCGCTGCGGCGGAGGAGCCGCCCTCGTGGGCGATGCAGATCGAGCAGTCGGCCGCCTTGGCCGCCAGCAGGTCATTCAGGGCATCGATGACCATGGTCACCTTCTTGCCCTTGACCTGAAGCGAGCGGATCAGGTCGCGCTTCTGCTCCGGCGTGGTGCGCCCGAAGATGGCGTAGTAGGAGCCCGCGTGGCGCAGGGTCTCCCCGTCGACCTCCTTCATGTTGAGGTATCTTTCGGCCTGGGGCACGCCCAGGCGGGCGGCGATAGCCGAGACCGTCACAGGGTCGTCGCCAGAGATGATCTTGATCTCCACGCCCGAGGCGACCAGCTGGCGGATGACCTCGCGCGCGCCGGGGCGGATCTCATCGCTGAGATAGAGCAGGGCCAAAGGCTCGATCTCCCCATCGGCCCGCCGCCGGACGAAGGCCAGAACCCTGAGGCCCTTGGCCGCCTCGCGGCTCACCCGAGCCAGCAGGGAGCTGCCCTCCTTGAGGAGGAACTGGGGCGCCCCCAGAGCGTAGAAGGAGCCCTCGTGGCCCTCGAAGGAGCAGCCCGAATATTTGATCTTGGAGTTGAAGGGCACGATGTCCACCGCCTTCAGTCCCGCATCGTCAGCGAAGCGGGTCCTGAGGGCCGCGGCCGTCTCCGAGTTGTCCGGGACCGAGCGCAGCACGCCCGCCAGAAGGCGGTCGACCAGGGCGTGGTCGGCGATGGCGTAGTGGATATCCTTAAACTGCATGTGGCCGGTGGTCAGAGTGCCGGTCTTATCCAGGCAGACTACGGTCGACATGGCCAAGCCTTCCACCGACTTTAATTCTTTAACCGAAGTTTTTTCTTTGTATAGAGCTATGACAGAAAGGGCGCAGCGGGCCGAGGCCAGAAGGACCAGACCCGTGGGGATGGCCCCGACGATGGTCGTGCCGACCGTCACCGCGACATCCTGGAGCAGGCCGCTGCCGGAGAAGGGTTCCAGAGTGCTATACGAGACCCAGCCCGAGAGGATGGCCAGGGGGACGATGAGGATCGAGAGGGCGAGGACGAAGCCGTCGATGGAGCGGACCATCTCCGGCTTGGGCTTGCGCTGCTTGGCCACGCCCGAGCGCAGGCGCTGGGCGTAGGTGTTGCGGCCGACCTCGCGCACGCGCACCTGGGCGCTGCCGGCGATCACCGCCGCCCCAGCGAGGACATCCTCACCGACCTGGCGCCGCCGCTCCTTCTGCTCGCCCGTCAGGATCGACTCATCCAGGTCGAGAAAGCCATCCAGCAGGACGCCGTCGATGGGCACCTGCATCCCCTGCTTGACGCGGATCAGGTCGCCGAAGACGATGGCCGAGGCGTTGATGGTGATCCAGGAGCCGTCGCGGAAGACCTCGACCCTCTGCTCGTTGACCAGGGTGAGCTTGTCGATCAGATACTTGGCCCGGCACTCCTGATAGGTGCCGATGAAGAGATTGAGGACGACGGGGATGAGAAAGCCGTACTTGGTGATGCCATACTGGGTCTCCCTGGAGAAGCCCACGCCGAGCACGAGAAAGACGATCGCCACAGCGAAGAGGATGATGTTGAACCAGGAGAGCAGATTTCTCAGGACGATGCGGATGTAGCCGAGCGCATGCGAGCGGGTGAGGTTGTTGGCCAGGCCAGCCCGGGCGCGCGCCGCGGCCTGCTCCTGGGTCAGACCCTCGAAGCCGCGCGGTTCGAGATATAGCGAAGGATCTCTCTTGCGCCCCATCACTCCTCCTTCCCACCGATGCTCTCAAAGTCCAGCAGGTCGACCAGGATGGAGTCGAGGATATAGAGGTCGCGCGGGCACACGCGCACGCGACCGTGGCCAAACTCGAGCATGTCGCCTAGAATTTTAATCTTATCCGCATAAGCTTGTCTAAAATCCCGCTGGAACCGGGCGGTATAGTCCTCCAGCGAGAAGCCCTTGACCAGGCGCAGATTGCACATCAGATAGTCGAACTCCTGCTCCCTGAGGCTCTCGCGCTGCTCCTCGAAGATGTAGTTTCCCGCCAGATACTGAGCCATATCCCTGGTCCTGACCGCCCGCACCCCATCGACGTAGGAGGAGGCGCCGTAGCCGATGGCGGCATAGGCGTCGCCCTGCCAGTAGCAGAGGTTGTGTCTCGACTCGAACCCGGGCCGGGCGAAGTTTGAGACCTCGTATCGGGGTAGTCCCGCCCTGGCGAGGCGGGCGCAGATCAGGGCATAATCCCGCTCGAAGACATCCTGGCTGGGCTCTTTCACCCCCGCGTTGAAGAAGGCGGTATGAGGCTCGAGCTGGAGGGAGTAGAAGGAGGCGTGCGGCAGGCCCATCCGGACCACCCAGTCCAGGTCGTTTTGGACCTGATTCTCACCCTCGCCGGGCAGGCCGTAGATGAAGTCGCAGGAGATGTTCTCGATCCCCGCTCTCCGCAAGCGGGCGATAGCCTCCTCCGCCTGCCTGGCAGTGTGGTTGCGGCCCAGCCGCTGCAGGGTCACATCGTCCACGGTCTGCACGCCCAGGGAGATGCGATTGAAACCCAGCGAGCTCAAAAGCTGCGCCAGCTGATCATCCACATCCTCCGGATTGCACTCGATCGTCAGCTCCTGGGGTTTCCCGTGGCGCTGGATGAGCGTCTCGACGATGGCCGTCAGCTGGTCGGGCGCCAGACACGATGGCGTGCCACCGCCCAGGTAGATAGTGTCGAAGGTCAGGCCCTGGTAGTTGCGATCCTCGTTTAAGAGCGCGGAGACATAGCGCTCCTGAAAGCCCGTGGAGGCTAGAAGCTTGGGAAAGTCGCAGTAGGGGCAGATCCGGCGGCAGAAGGGGATGTGGACATAGAGCGAGCGGGGCGGTCTCATCGCCAATAAAAAAGAGGGAGGGCGCCCTCACGCCCCCTTCGCCTCTTCCTCTCCTTCGCTCGGCTGCTCGCCCGCCTTCTTTCCCTCGATCTGGGTGCGGGGGATGGGGGTGTAGGTGAACTTCTTCCCCGACTTGGTCTTATGGTAGAAGCCCAGGTTGGCGAGCAGCTCCATCGAGGTGCGCGCGGTCTCGTAGACCACCCGCTCCGCCTCCTGGAACTGGCGCAGGGTATAGAACTCGCCCGTGCGGCAGTGATTCAGATAGAACTCGACCTGGAAGGGCCTGAGCACCGGGTAGGCCTGAAGCAGCTGGTTGGCGCGATCGTCGCTCACCGGCTCCTCGGGCTTGGCCTGGCGGGCCAGCCTCCCGGCCCGGCCCAGAACCGGCACCGGTCTCCGGTTGGGCGAGATGAAGGCCGCATTCTCGCGCTTGGCGCGCTCCAAGTCGGCCTCCAGCTGCTCCAGGCTCTCCTCGAACAGGGGGAGGGCCGTCCGGATGTAATATGTGACATCCCTAGTTTTAATAGCTAAATTGGTAGATTTGATAAGCTCCTGATTCTTATTCAGATACAGAGAGCTCAGATTGAGGCAGAAGGGCAGGAACTCAAAACCCTTATCCGCCAGGTAGGCCTCGGCCAGGAAGGCTGAGGTCAGCTCGCAGTAGAACTCGTAGGGCTGGGCCGAGGAGAACCAGAAGAAGACCAGGAGGAAGCGCATCAGAAGCGGCAGCTGCTCCTCGCTCTCCAAGATCCTAAAGAGGGGCTGGATGCGCGAGGGCTGGGCCTTGACCTTGTCCATCTCCTCGTTCAGCAGGGAGGCATTGATTCTGTCCGCGAAGTCGGGATTGACCTCAGTCGGCTCCTCCCAGAGCTGAGCGACCTCCTTGGCAAAGTTGAAGAGGAGGCCAGTCTTCAGGTCGTCGGAGGGCTTGCCGTCGACCAGCGCCTCGATCTGCGGGCGGGTGACGCCGAGATCGTAGTAGGTGGAGATGAGCTCCAGATGGGAGCAGAGGCTGGAGAAGCGCAGGCGCGAGATGACCGCCGGGTGCAGGCGGATGCTGGCGACCAGAGCGCGGTAGAGCCGCCCCTCGTCGCGGGCCAGACGGAGGGCCAGGTCGCGGGTCAGGACGACATAGTAGGGAAGACCCGAGGTCGAGCGGGCCGGCAAGTCCTCGCGAAAGAGGGAGCGGTACTCCTGGATACCGCTCCAGAGGCTCTCGACGTCGTCGAGATTGAAGTGGGCCTGCAGCTCCTCCTTGGAGAGGTACTGCCCGTCAGTGAATTGAATCCCCTTTTCAAAAGCGCTAGCCATCGATGTCGGTCTCCATTTTTGCAGCACCGATTATAGTAGGCGAGAAAAGGGCTTGAAAGCCCTAATTACTAATTTGCTACTAGTGCTTGGTGTCGGAGTCGTCGACGCTGAGAACCGCGATGAAGGCCTCCTGGGGCACGTAGACCTTGCCGAACTCCTTCATGCGCTTCTTGCCTTCCTTCTGCTTCTCCAAGAGCTTCTTCTTGCGGGAGATATCGCCGCCGTAGCACTTGGCCAGAACGTCCTTGCGCACGGCCTTGATATCGGCGCGGGCGATGATGCGGCGGTCGAGGGCGGCCTGGATGGGAATCTCGAACTGCTGTCTCGGGATGACCTCGGAGAGCTTCTCCACGATGGCGCGGGCGCGGGGATAGGCCGTGCCCTTGAAGACGACGGTGGTCAGAGCGTCGACCTTGTCGCCGTTGAGCAGGATGTCCATGCGGGCCAGATCCGAGTCGCGATAGCCGATGGGCTGGTAGTCCAGCGAGGCGTAGCCGGCCGAGAGCGACTTGAGGCGGTCGAAGAAGGAGAAGATGACCTCGGACAGGGGCAGCTCGTACTTGAGCTGGGCGCGCTTGGTGTCGACATACTCCATGCCGAGATACTTCCCGCGCCGGTTCTCGCACAGCTGCATGACCGGGCCGATGTAGTAGTTGGGGGTCATGATCTCCGCCTTGACGAAGGGCTCCTGCGCCCGCTTGACCAGCGAGGAGTCGCTGGGGAAGTCGGCGGGATTCTGGATCCTCAGCTGGTCCCCGTTGGTCAGGGTCAGCTCGTAGACGACCGAGGGCGCGGTGCAGATCAGGTCGAGGTCGTAGTCGTCCTCGAGGCGCTCCTGGACCACCGACATGTGCAATAGTCCGAGGAAGCCGCAGCGGAAACCCGAGCCCAGAGCCACCGAGGTCTCGGGCTCGTAGACCAGGGCCGAGTCGTTGAGGGAGAGCTTCTCCAGCGCGTCGCGCAGCTTCTCAAAGTCGCGGTTGTCCGAGGGGTAGAGTCCGGAGTAGACCATGGGCATCAGGCGGCGGAAGCCCGGCAGCGGGGCGCTAGCCGGATCGCTCACCAGGGTCACGGTGTCGCCCACCTCGACCAGCTTGATGTCCTTGATCTGCGCGCCGATATAGCCGACCTCGCCGGCCTTGAGCTCGCCGGTCTTATGCTCCTTGGGGCAGCGGATGCCGATCTCCTCGACCGTGAACTCCGCCCCGTTGGACATCAGGCGGATGCGGTCGCCCACCCGGACGGTGCCGTTCTTGACCCGCACCTCGATCAGCACGCCGCGATAGGGGACGAAGCGGGAGTCGAAGATCATCGCCTGGAGCGGGGCCGCAGCGTCGCCTTGGGGCGCGGGGAGGAGGTGGCAGATCGCCTCCAGCAGGCCGGGCACGCCCTGACCGGTCTTGGCCGAGACCTGGAGGCAGTCGTCGGGGTCGATCTCCAGCGTGTCGATCAGATCCTCCATGCACATGTCGACATCCGCCGAGGGCAGGTCGACCTTGTTGATCA
>CALVYN010000047.1 GCA_944372245.1 uncultured Bacilli bacterium | reverse complement strand
TCTTCTTCTCTTCATAAGTGAGCACTAGGTCACCCCTTTCCTGCGGGCGACTGTCTCACTTTAGGGGTTCACTGCATAGTCCTGATTTCACTCCGCCCCTCGTCGATTATCAGACTCAACCTTGAGCCATCTTTATGGCGCACTCCCGCGCGCGAGTATGTATGCTTCAGCTGAAGGTCCAACCGATGAGGTGAGGATCTTCCAAGGAGGAAACTCTATGAAAACTCTTATCACATACTTCTCGGCCAGCGGGGTGACCGCGCAGGTCGCCGAGCAGCTGGCGGCGATGACGGGAGGCGACCTCGAGCGAATCGAGCCCATCCCTGCCTACACCGAGGCCGATCTGGACTGGCGCAACAAGCAGAGCCGCACCACGCGCGAGATGACCAACGAATCGTCCCGTCCGGCTATCGCTAAGCCGGTCCACGACCTGGAGCAGTATGACGTCGTCTTCATCGGCTATCCCATCTGGTGGGGCGTCGAGCCCCGCCCCGTCGATACCTACCTGGATCTCTATTCTCTCAAGGGCAGGAGGATCGTCCCCTTCGCCACCAGCGGCGGAAGCGGCGTGAGCGAGAGCGTGAGGCACCTGAGAAACCTCTACCCCGATGCGAACATCGAGGAGGGTCTGCTCTTGAACTCAAGAATCGACGAGAAGAAGATCAGAGAAATTATCGATAGATAATCTAAAGACACCCATAAAAGAACTAACCAACTTTATAAGTTTCAAAAAGGGTGGGTTTTAACCCACCCTTTTGTCTATTCCTAATACCTATCGACCTGGATTTCGAGATCGGAGAGAGGGAAGGTGCAGCAGGGGAGGAAATAGTTGTATCGGGCATCGCCGAGCCTCATCTTGGTGCCCGGGAGATCCGCGGAGATCTGGCCGCTGATCAGATGGGAGCGGCAGTAGCCGCACGAGCCCTGGCGGCACTTGTTGCGGATCAGCAATCCGCCGCGCTCCAGCGCGGTCAGGACGGTCTCATCGGACCGCGCCGGAATCTCGTAGACCTCGTCCTCGACTCTGACCGTGAGCTTGAAGGTGCGAGCCTCACCCTCGGGGAGAGGGACACCCGTCCGCTCGGTGCGGTAGTGCTTCTGATCGAGGTGCAGCGGCGCCAGCTCGGTATCCAGGTAGGTCAGGAAGGCCGCCGGTCCGGCCGCAAAGACGGAGTAGGGCCGATCGCCCGCCGCCTGAGCGACCATGTCGCGGGTGATGAAGCCGTGGGCGTACGCGGGGTCCTCCTCGCCGGAGAGGACATACTCCACGCGGACCTTGCCCGTCTTCCCCCCGATGGCCTTCAGCTCGTCGGCGAACAGGATCTCAGACCTGTTCTTCACGCCGTAGATGATGGTCAGCTCGAAGTCCTCGACGCCGTCGGCGATAGCTCGGGCCATGGCCACGAAGGGCGAGATGCCGGTGCCGCCCGCCAGGGCGATGACGTGCTTCTCGTCCCTGATATTCGAGTGGTTGAGATGGCCAGCCGGGTCGGAGGCGGAGAGGATATCGCCCTCCTTGGCCCGGTCCAGCAGGTAGTTGGAGGCCAGACCGTTCTTGGAGCGCTTGACCACGATCTGATAGCAGCCGGGTTCAGCGAAGACCGCCTTGGGCGAGGAGCAGAGGGAGTAGGAGCGAGAGACGACGGAGCCATCGATCTCCATGGTCAGGGAGATGTAGGAACCCGCCATGAAGGGGGCGAGCTTGCCGCCCTCTTGGGCGGGGACGAAGGTGAAGAGGGCGATGTTGTCAGCGAGCCTCTCGATCCTGGCGATCCTCAGGCTCTGATGCTTGGGGTGCAGGCGCTTGGCCAGCTCGTTAGCCGGATAGGTCGCGGGCAGAGGCTTCGCCTCAGCCGCCTCGATCCACTCCGCGCGGTGCTTGCCCAGGTCGCGGAAGCGGAGCATGTCGATGAGTCCGATGAGTGAGACCTTGACCTTCATACTATCTGCCCTCCTTCATGTCGCCCAGCGTCAGCTTGGCGGCCAGATCGCCCGACAGGTAGGCGGAGTTGTAGCCCGAGGAGCGGGCCGCATGGCCGCCGCAGAACCTCAGTCCCGGCATGTAGCCCTCCTGATACATCCGCATGAGCCTGGGCATCATGTTGTCCAGGTCCGCAGTCAGATAGCCGTAGATGGCCCCGTCGGGCGCGCCAGTGTAGCGGGCGTAGGTCGCGGGGGTCGCCACCTCGATCTCCTCGATGTAGGGGCGGATGCTGGTCTTGGTGGCCTTCTCGAAGTTGGCGATGAAGCCCTCAGCGAGCTTCTCCTTGAGTCTGAAGTAGTTCTCCGGGGTGGCCGCCTCATCGAAGCAGCTGTTGAAGTACAGGCTGGTGAAGTAGAGGATGGTCGTGCCCTCAGGGCTGCAGTCGGGCAGCGCCCGGTTGAGGCAGACAGTGACCTGGGAGAAGCGGTCGAGCGAGGTCATCGAGGCGAAGGCCGCATCGCTGTCGAGCGAGTCGTAGATGAAGTAGCTGTAGTTGTCCAGGCCCAGCTCGTCGGGGCTGCGGTCGAGACCTAAGAACATGGAGAAGCCGCGCCCGGAGAGCTCGCGGGCGTTGGCGAGCTTGAGCTCGCTGGCGGGGATAGCGCTGACATCGTCGATCATGTGGCCATAGACGGTGTGGGGCGCGGCGTTGGAGATGACGTGCTGCGTCCTGACCACCTTGCCCGAATCCAGCTCGACGCCGGTGACGTGGCCGTGCTCGGTCAGGATCTTCTTCACGCCGTCGCCGAACCAGACATCGCCTCCCAGCTCCCTGATCTTCTCCGTCAGGGCCACGCTGATGCCGTGCGAGCGGTCGGTGGGAATCTGGGCGCCCAGCCTGATGTACTGGGTGACCATGATGCAGAAGTGGATGAAGCCCAGACGGCTCTCGGGCGCACCCAGGTAGGACCAGTAGGTGTCGAGGATCCGCTGAGCCTTCTCGGGCATCCTGATGGCGTTGAGGACCGTCTTGATGGGGTAGGCGGCCACGCGCATGAAATTGGGATAATCGCGCCTGAGGACCTTGGTGTCGGGGTGGCCGCGGGACTCGTTGAGGTACTTGGTCGCCCGGCTGATCTCCGTGCCCAGCTGGAAGAAGGTGGTCATGGACCTGCGGCTGCCCGGGACGTAGCTCTCCATCTTGGCGATGAAGTTCTCCTCGCCGAAGGGCATCGAGTAGTCCTCCCCGGTCTTGGGGCAGATCACGCGGAAGGCCTCGGGGACGGTGACGAAGTGGAGCCTATCGATCACGCCCAGCTCCTCGAAGAGCTTGTACAGGTCGCCCGGCTTCTCGGCCGTGCCCAGCTGGCACATCTCGTGCAGCGAGGCCTCGAACTCGAAGCGGCCCCGGATGAAGCTGGTCGCAAAGCCGCCGGGCACGGTGTGCTTCTCCACCAGCAGGGTCTTCTTTCCCGACTCGACCAGGCGCAGGGCGGCTATCAGTCCGCCGTTGCCCGCGCCGATGACGATCGCATCATACGCTGTCTCCATCGCATTCCCTCCCGAGGGGAAGGTTCTCCCCTCCCCTCTCTAGACTAATATGATACTAGAGAGCGCTTAACATCGCTCCTGCGCCCGGTTGCCGCCCGCGAGAAAATCGGGGCGTTTACAATATCTGCAACCGACTGAGGAGGGGACCATGGACACTTTCGACAAGCAGCCCAACATCAACTACTTTCCCGGCCACATGGCCAAGGCGCTGAAGCGGATCAAGGAGATGATCGCCACCGCCGATGTGGCCGTGCTGGTGGTCGACGCCCGCGCCCCGCTCTCCTCCTTCCCCGCGGGTTTGGACAAGCTGACCGCGGGCAAGAGCCGCGCGATCCTCCTGACCAAGACCGACCTGGCCGACCCCGACAGGACCGAGGGCTTTCTAGCCGACTTTCGCCAGCAGGGGTATCAGGCCTTTGCGACCGACCTGAAGGTCCCCGCCCAGGCCAAGGAGGTCAGGAGGGCCCTCGAGGGGGTCAGGACCAAGCGGGATGAGAAGTTTCTCAAGCTCGGCTTTCCCCTCCCTCCGGTCAAGTGCCTGATCCTGGGCATCCCCAACGTGGGCAAGTCGACCCTGATCAACGTCCTGGGCAAGCGGGAGCGGGCCAGCGTGGAGAACACCCCGGGCAAGACGCGCAAGACCACGCTCTTTCGCGCCTCGGAGCGCCTCTGGCTGTATGACACTCCGGGCATCCTCGAGCCCAAGATCCACGACGAGGAGGCCATGACCAGGCTGGCCCTCCTAGGCAGCGTCAAGGATGACGTTCTCCCCCACTCCCTCCTGGTTCGCCGGGCTCTGAAGATCGTCGGCGGGATGTACCCCGACCTCTTCTTCGCCCGCTACGGCTTCTACCCCAGCGAGGACTCCGACCACAATCTGGTCCTATTGGCCCAGAAACGTGGCTTCCTCCTGCCCGGCGGGCGCTACGACGTGACCCGGGCGGAGCGGACGCTCCTGCAGGAGATCAAGGAGGGCATCATCGGGAGGATCACCATCGATGAGCGTTAGTGCGGATGCCAAAGCCCTGGCGGCCTTCGACCAGAGGATCAGAGAGGAGCACCGCGTCTCCGTCATCGCCGGCTTCGACGAGGCCGGCCGCGGCCCCCTGTGCGGCCCGGTGGCCTGCGCCGGCTGCATCCTGCCCGCGGGCTTCATCCACCCGCTGATCGACGACTCCAAGCGCTTGACGCCCAAGCGGCGCGAGCAGGCCGAGGCCGCCATCAAGGCGGCGGCGCTCGCCTGGTCGGTCACCTTCGTCCAGCCCGAGGAGATCGACCGGATCAACATCTATGAGGCCTCCCGCGTCGGCATGGAGCGCTGCCTGAAAGAGCTTCAGGCCCAGCTGAAGGTCGATTTCGTCATCACCGACTACATGAAGCTACATACGGACCTACCCATCCTGGCCATCGCCAAGGGAGATGCGACCTCCCAGTGCGTGGCGGCCGCCTCGATCCTGGCCAAGACGGCCCGCGACCGCGAGCTGATGCGGATGGATGCCCTCTACCCCGAGTACGGCTTCGCCAAGCACAAGGGCTATCCCACCAGGGCCCATCTGGCCGCTCTACAGACCTACGGCCTGATCCCCGGCTACTACCGCCTGAGCTACGCTCCGGTAGCGAAAGTCCTGGCCACCAAAGGATACCGAGAGGAGAGGTGAGACACGCTCTTTGACCTCCGCGGATATTTCCTAGCGGAGGTCATTTTCGCATTGAAGAACATGCACGACATCCTGGTCGCCATGAGCGTGATGCAGCACGGCGACTGGGAGGGCATCTACCAGATGCTCAAAGACAAGATTCCCGTCAGCGAGGAGGAGATCAGAGACGCCTACGCCACCCTCAGGTGCAGCACGATGGTCCTGACCGACGACGCCTATCCCGACGCCTTCAAGGAGGTCTACCGTCCGCCCCTCTGCCTCTTCTACCGCGGCGATATCAGCCTGCTGGACAGCAGGAAGATCCTGGGTGTGGTCGGCGCTAGGCAGGCCAGCCCCTACACTCTGGACACCATCTCACACCTGGTCAGGGACACCCTGACCGCCCTCCCCGATGCGGTGATCTGCTCGGGCATGGCCCGGGGTGTGGATGCCACGGCCATGCGCCAGGCCGTGGCTCAAGACCGGCCCGTGATCGCGGTCCTGGGCTCGGGTTTAGAGAACCCCTATCCAGAATCGTCCCGCGACATCTACGACTACTGCGCCTCGGGCAAGGGCCTGGTGATCTCGGAGTACCCGGGCAAGATCGAGCCCCGCCGGGAGCACTTTCCCTTCCGCAACCGCCTGATCGCCACCCTCTCCCACACCCTCCTCGCCGGCCAGGTGGGGGTCAAATCCGGCACCTCGACCACCATCCGCTGCGCCCTGGAGTGCGGGCGCAACATCATGCTGGTCCCCCAGCGGATCGAGGAGAGCGAGATGACCAACGAGCTGGCCAGGGATGGAGCGGAGCTGGTCTGCAGCGCCGACGATATCGTCCGCTCCTTCCGCTGAGAACATTTGAATCCTTAGAGGATTCAGCCGCCGGTCGGCCCTGAAGCTTCCTTGACGATGGCAGAAAGCACAACAATAATAGGAAAGCATTTCTGATCAGGAGGCTTCCCATGAAACTCGTCATCGTCGAGTCGCCGACCAAGTCCAAGACCATCGGCAAGTACCTCGGCCCCGACTATAAGGTCATCGCCTGCAAGGGCCACATCCGCGATCTGGACACGCGCGGTCCGGGCGGACTCGGTGTCGATATCGCCCACGGCTTTCAGCCCAACTACAAGATCCAGAAGGACAAGATCGCCGTCGTCAATGAGCTCAAGGAGGCCATGAAGAAGGCCGACGAAGTGATCCTGGCGACCGACCCTGACCGCGAGGGAGAAGCCATCGCCTGGCACCTGGCCGACGTCTTGAGCCTGCCTGTGGCCACCACCACCCGCTGGCAGTTCCACGAGATCACCCAGCGGGCGATCAAAGCCGCCCAGGCGGCGCCCGCCCACATCGACATGAACCTGGTCCACTCGCAGGAGTGCCGCCGCATCATCGACCGCATCGTCGGCTTCCGCCTCTCGGCCCTGCTCCAGAAGAAGATCAAGTCCCGCTCGGCCGGCCGCGTCCAGTCGGTCGCCCTGCGCTTCATCGTCGACCACGAGAAGGAGATCAAGGCCTTCGTCCCCGAGGACTACTGGATCATCACCGGCTCCTTCGGCGACCCCGCCTTCAAGTGCCAGCTGGTCGCCTACAACGGCAAGCCCCTCAAGATCAAGAGCCAGCAGCAGGCCGACGACATCATCAAGGCCCTGCCCAAGATCTTCGACGTCAGCGATGTCTCCATCACCGAGCGCACCCGCGAGCCCAAGCCCGCCTTCACCACCTCGACCCTCCAGCAGGAGAGCTTCACCGCCTTCCGCTACTCTACCAAGAAGACCCAGCTGATCGCCCAGCACCTCTACGAGGGTAAGGAGATCGAGGGCAGCCCCGTCGGTCTGGTCACCTACATCAGAACCGACGCCAACCGCCTCGCCCCCGAGTTTGCCCAGGCCTGCATCAGCCACATCGAGAGGTGGTACGGCGCCGCCTACGCCGGCCACACCCACGTGACCACCAAGAAGTCCGACACCGTTCAGGATGCCCACGAGGCCATCCGTCCGACCGACCTGGCCATGACCCCCGAGCGGGTCCGGCCCTACCTGTCCAAGGACGAGTACAACGTCTACCGCCTGATCTACGAGCGCGCGGTCGCCTCCCTGATGGCGCCCCGGCGCGAGGCCGCCCTGTCGCTCAAGCTCACCGGCAACGGC
>CALVYN010000046.1 GCA_944372245.1 uncultured Bacilli bacterium | reverse complement strand
GGGAGGCGCCCATCAGGCGGTCGATGCCGAAGGCGAAGCCCATGCCCTCCATCTGGGGGCCGCCCAGCTGGCCCATCAGGCCGGCGTACTTGCCACCGCCACCGACCGCCCCGAACTCCGGGGCGTTGCCGTCGTGGATCTCGAAGACGGTTCCGGTGTAGTAGTCGAGGCCTCTGACCAAGCGGTCATCGACCCTGTAGGGGATAGCGAGCTTATTCAGGACCTTGAGGATGGAGGCGAACTCCCGCTGGTCCTCCTCGGTCAGGTAGCTCTCGATCCGGGGCGCGTCCTTCACGCGGGCCTGGTCCGCCTCGACCTTGCAGTCGAGGATGCGCAGGGGGTTGAGCTCCAAGCGCGCCTGGCAGTCCTCGCACATCTCTCCGATCTGGGGGCGGAAGTAGTCGACCAGGGCCTGGCGGTAGGCCTGGCGGGCCTGGCTGCCGCCGAGGTAGTTGACCACGAGGGTCAGAGCGTCGGAGCCGATGATGGCCTGGGCGCCCCGATAGGCCATGACCAGGACCTCGCTCTGGACCGAGAAGTCCAGCTTGGTGTCGAAGCACTCGATGCCGAACTGGCGGAACTCGCGCAGGCGGCCGGTGCCGGGGCGCTCGTAGCGATAGACCGGGCCCCAGTAGGCGTAGCGCAGCGGGGTGTCGGGGTCGGCGAAGAGCTTGTTCTCGATGACCGCGCGGACGATGCCGGCCGTGAATTCGGGACGGAGGGTGTAGTCCTTGCTCGAGCCCTTGTTGACCAGGTCGAAGGTCTCCTTGCGCACGATGTCGGACGAGGTGCCGACCGAGCGCTGGAAGAGGCCCGACTCCTCGAAGGCCGGGGTCTGGATGGGGGTGTAGCCATAGCTCTCGGCCAGGTGGGCCAGGGTCTTGACCACCTCGAGGTAGATGGCGTAATCGTCGCCGAGCAGGTCGACGGTTCCGCGGGGTTTGGAAATCTGCTGAGCCATATTTTGGGAAACTCCTTGCTAGTGTGTGACGCGGTTGATGCTGCTGACGCCTGCCACCTTCATCAACTGGCTCTCCACCAGGTCCAGGCCGGCCGAGTTGAGGACCATCACGGTGGTGGAGATGCGGGTGCGGCCGGTCATGCCGATGAGTTTGGCAGTGATGTTGAGGACGTTGATCTTCAGCCCGGAGAGGGTGTTCATCACGTCGATGAGTAAGCCGGGCCGATCCTCGCAGACGATGGCCAGGTCGACCGGATGGAGGACCTGGCGGCCGGCGGGGTTCCACATGACCCCGACCAGGCGCTCCTTCTCACCCATGATGTTGGGGCACTCCTGGCGGTGGATCTTGATGCCGTTGCCCTTGGTGATGTAGCCCACGATGGCATCGCCCGGGATCGGGCGGCAGCAGGCGGCCAGGCTGGTCATCGCCCGCTCGCCGTCGTCGAGGAGGACCTCGTCGTCGACCGGCTTCTGCTGGGCCGCGCGGGCGTTGGCCCGGCGAATCTGGTCGCCGTAGCCGGACATGTCCTTCTTTAGGCCGAGGAAGTCGATGATCTGCTGGGGCGTGAGGTTCTTGGAGTAGACCGCCAGGAGCATCTCGTCCTCGGAGGGGTAGTGGAAGTGCTCCACCACCTTCTTCTGGAGGAGCTGGGAGACGTCGACGTCCAAGAGGCCGCGCTCCTTGAGGCTATCCACTAAGGACGAGCGCGCCTTGGCGATCTGGTCCTTGCGGATGTAGTCGGCGTTGGTCTTGGAGAGGTAGCGGCGGATGCGGGCCTTGGCGAAGGAGGAGGTGCACATGTTGAGCCAGGCGGGGTTGGGGTGGGCATCCTTCGAGGTCTTGATCTCGCAGATGTCGCCGTTCTTTAACGGGGTTGACAGGGGGACCAGAGCGCCGTTGATGCGGGCGCCAGAGACGGTGTCGCCCACGCCGGTGTGGATGCGGTAGGCGAAATCGATCGGGGTCGCGCCCTTGGGCAGGGTCAGGACCTTGCCCATCGGGGTGAAGACGTAGACGTTGGCGTCGAAGATGTCGTGCTGGAGGGTGTGGACGTACTCCTGGGCGTCGGCCGACTTGGCGGTGTCATTGGTGATGGAGACGAAGTCGCGGAACCAGTGGAGCTTATCCTCGATCTCGGTCTGCTCGCGCCGGGTGTCGTACTGCTCGCTCTCCTTGTAGCGCCAGTGAGCGGCGACGCCCTCCTCGGCGATCTCGTCCATCTCGCGGGTGCGGATCTGCACCTCGAAGACGTTGCCCGAGTCGGCGATAATGGTCGTGTGGAGCGACTGGTACATGTTCGGCTTGGGCATGGCGATGTAGTCCTTGAAGCGGCCGGGGATGGGTTTGAAGTTGGCGTGGATGTAGCCCAGGATCTCGTAGCACTGGTTCTCGGTATCGGTGATGATGCGCAGGGCGAGGAGGTCGTAGATCTCATCGAAGGTGTGCCCATTCTGGATCTTCTTGTAGATCGAGTAGATCGACTTGACGCGCGAGGAGATCTGAAAGGGGATGCCGGTCTTCTCCAGCATCTCGGTCAGCTGGCTCTGGATGCGCTTGAGCGCGCCGGATAGGCTCTCGTTCTTCGCGGCGATCTCCGCCTCGATCTGGGCGTACTCCTGGGGCTTGAGGTAGTACAGGGAGAGGTTCTCCAGCTGCAGCTGGACCTTGTAGAGACCCAGGCGGTGGGCGATGGGGGCATAGACGTCCAGCGTCTCCTGGGAGATGCGGATCTGCTTGTCCCGGGGCTGGTACTGGAGGGTGGACATGTTGTGGAGGCGGTCGCAGAGCTTGATGAGGATCACGCGGACGTCCTTGGCCATGGCCACGAAGATCTTGCGGTGGTCCTCCGCCATGATGTGGAGGTCGTGCTTGTGGGTCACGTCGGCGATCTTGGTCAGCGCCTCGACCATGCTGGCCACGGTCGGGCCGAAGCGGGCGGACAGCTCGGAGTTGGCCGTCCCGGTGTCCTCCTCGGTGTCGTGGAGCAGGCCGGCGGCGATGGTCTCGGGTCCGGTGTGGAGGGTCGAGAGGAAGTAGGCGACCGCCACCGGGTGGGTGATGTATGGCTCACCCGAGCGGCGCTTCTGCCCGGCGTGGCGCTCCTTGGCGAACTCGTAGGCATCCTCGATCAGCTTCCGGTCCTGGGGCTTGAGGATGTAGCGCTCGTAGCTGGCCTTGAGGTCGTCGAACGTGTAGATGGTGTCGGTTGGGGTCATCGATTGAACTTGATGAGGCCGCGGAAGGGGACCGGATCGAACTCTCGCTGCCCATCGAAATCGGTCAGGTGGACCAGGGCCACCACGCCGGCGGGGATGGCCCCGCACTCGCGCACGAGCTTGACCAGGGCCTGAGCGGTGCCGCCGGTGGCCATCAGGTCATCGGCGATGACCACGCGGCAGCCGGGGCGGATGAGGGCCTTCTCAACGGAGAGGCTGTCGGTCCCATACTCAAGGCCGTAATCGCACCGGACCAGCTCGCCGGGCAGCTTGCTGGCCTTGCGCGCCATGACGAAGCCCACGCCCAGCTCCAAGGCGAGAGGGGCGCCGACGACAAAGCCGCGAGCCTCGGGGCCGAGGATGATGTTGGGGGCCAGCTCTTGGGTCTGCTCGGCCAGCTGGTGGATCGCCTCCTTGAAGGCGCGGGGGTCCGCTAGGAGCGGGGAGATGTCCTTGAAGCTGATTCCGGGCTTGGGAAAGCCGTCAGTGATAGAAATGAAATCCTTTAATTCCACAAGAAAACCCTCCGTTTTTCTTACCGCAAACACGCGGAAATTATATAACGGAGGGCCATCCTTAATTAAGGGTTACTTGTCATCTTTGTCCTTGTCGTCTGACTCGTCGACGAGGTCGAGAGCCTCGAGCAGCTCGCGGTGCTTCTCGCGCAGCTGAGCGCCGATGGTGGCCAGGGCGCGGTCCTTGATGCGGTAGAGGGTGCGCTCGGGGATGTGGAGGACGCGGGCGGCCGCCGCCCAGGACAGAGGATGGTCATACCCGAGACCGAGCGCGGCCCTAAGGACCTCCTTCTCGATCTTGTCCAGGTGATTGACCATGTCGACGAGGATCGCCTCGAGCATATCCCGCAGATAGTGCTGAGCGCTCTCGCGGCGCATCTCCTCCTCGTCCTGGCTGGGCAGCTGGATCAGGGGTTGGCCGTCTGGGGTCGTGGCATCGAGCTCGTACCAGGAGAGCGAGGGGTCATAGCCCTCGTTGATTTCAGCGGCCACCCGGCGCCGGTCGGCGCGGGTGAGCTGGACCATATAGGTGGTACCTAGACGCTTGAGCTCAAACTTCCGGATCCAGATCGAAGCGTAGTGGGAGAAGGAGGCACCGCCGTCGGGCTCGTACGTCTGGCCCGCGCGGACCAGAGCCAGAGCCCCCTCGCCCGCGAGCTCCTCACGCTCGATGCGGGCGCCTGGATACTGCTTGAGTATCTGGCAGGCGATGATGTTGGGGAGTTCCACATGATCGACCACGAGTTTCTCCCGCTCCTCCCGGGAGAGAGTCGCCTTGGATTGTTCAGTATTCATTCTGAAAAATCCTCCTTTCATTTTTTCGTCTCGAAAGACAGTGTTGAGTGCGACATCCACGGGGACTGATTCTCCGTGGGGCGAAACAGCTCTGCTGGCGGATGGGATGACTCATGGATGATGGGAATAGGTATACACCCGATTTTTAAATTCCCTTGAAAACGGTTTCTTTCCAGGCCGGACCTAACGGAGTCTAAGCGAAGCGAAAAATGAAAAATGGTCTATTCATTTTTCTGACCGGGTTGTGCAAACTTCGATTCATTGATGAATCGAGCCTTTAATTTTCACAATTTTTTAAGAATTTTGTGAATTGTCTAATTTTTCCCTCCCCGAGGCTGTCAGAGGACCATTTGAAAAAGATTTCAAAAGCCCTTGACAGGTTTTCAGGCGTCGGGTCAAAACGGGCAGAAACTGGGCTCTGAGGGGTGTTTTTACGGAGAAGAAGCGGTGCTCACCTTTAGTGGAAAGCCTCAAAGAAGCCGCCTATCGCTGCCGATATCAGCAGGGGGTGTAATTCCTTGGACAGAATGGTTTGTTCAGTTCGCCTTTGGAGTTTTGAAGTAGGTCTTCAGAGCGGTCTCAGCGCTCTCGAGGCGCTGTATGCTGGTCTGGTTGTTGCTTTCTTTAAGGTCGTGGCTCAGGACCGCGACAATCCTTTCCAGGTGAGCTTTGAGAAGGGGGTCAGCCGCCTGGAGCGCCAGACGTCCAAACTCTTCCTCCAGAGGGGAATAGGGGGCATCCAGGGGGCCACGCCGGCCGCGGATGACGGGATAGAAGCGGTTGGCCTCGTCCACGTAGGAGTCGGCATCGATGGTGAAACCAGCCTTGAGGAGGGCGTGCCGCGCCTCGGCGAAGTGCGACTGGGGCTCGATGATGATGGTCTTTAACTGGGGGATATCTTGGGCTTTAGCCAGGATCTTGGCGATGGTCAGGCCACCCATGCCGCACAGGAGCGCCGTGTCGGCGCCAGCGGGAAAGGAGGCGAGACCGTCGGCCTTGTAGATGGTTATCTGGTCGCTCAGGCCGGAGGATTCGATGGATTTTTCAAGTGCACGAAAGGGGCCTTCAGCCACTTCCGAAGCGAAACAGGAACGTTGAAAGCGCCTAAAGAAAGCGATGGCAAAGGGGGCGCGGTCCGCCCCGATCTCCACGGGCGTCATGTCCGCTTCGACCAGGTTGAGGACCGCCCGGATCCTAGGCGTCTCCATGGGTCTTAATCGTTCTTGTGCGAGCCGCCCTTGCGGTCGTCGTCATCGGGGTTCTGGCGGAAGTCCCTGAGCATGTTGGAGCGCTTGGGCTGACGGAGCTTCTTGATCGCCTTGGCCTCGATCTGACGGATGCGCTCGCGGGTGACTCCAAAGCGGCGGCCGACCTCCTCGAGGGTCTCGGTGTGACCGTCGATCAGGCCGTAGCGCAGCTGGACGACGGCACGCTCGCGCTCGGAGAGGTCGTTGAGAACCTCGTTGAGCTTCGCCTTGAGCATGCTGTGCTCAGCGTAGTCGACGGGGGATTCGTTCTCCTTGTCCTCGATGAAGTCGCCGAGGTGGGAGTCCTCCTCCTCGCCGACGGGCTTCTCAAGCGAGATGGGATCCAGGGCGAACTGCTGAACCTCGCGGATGCGGTCGGGGCTCATGGTGTAGTTGAGCTCGGCGGAGATCTCATCGGCGTTGGGGTCGCGGTTGAGGGTCTGGACCAGCTTGCGCTGGGCGCGGCTGATCTTGTTGATGGTCTCGACCATGTGGACGGGGATGCGGATGGTGCGGGCCTGGTCGGCGATGGCGCGGGTGATGGCCTGACGGATCCACCAAGTGGCGTAGGTGGAGAACTTGAAGCCGCGGGTGTAGTCGAACTTCTCGACGGCCTTGATCAGGCCGATGTTGCCCTCCTGGATCAGGTCGAGGAACTGCATGCCGCGGTTGACGTAGTGCTTGGCGATGGAGACGACGAGCTTGAGGTTGCAGTTGGTGAGGGTCTCCTTAGCTTCCTCGCCGTCCTGAATGGTGAAATTCAGAGAGACGATCTTCCGCTTATCGGCGGGGTTGTTGGGGTCGGCACCCTGCTCCATCAAAGTCTCCAGCTCCTTGCTGGCCTCCTCGCCCTCGATGATCTTCTTGGCAAGCTCGGTCTCCTCCTCCTTGGACTTGAGGACGGGGTAGTGGCCGATGTTCTTCAGATAGAGCTTGACGGGGTCGCTGACCTTGATGTCGGCCTGGACGGGGACATCGATGATGTCGTCGTCATCGACCTTCTCGGCGTCCTCCTTCTCATCCTTTTCGGCCGCCTCGTCTTCGGCCTCGAGCTCCTCGTCGTCGATCAGGGCCTCCTCATCCTCGAGGCTCTCCCCATCGGGGATGTCCTCCTCCTCGTCCATATCCTCATCGATGTCTACAGGATTTCCATCCTCGTCGAGGACGAGGACGTTCTGATCCTGAAGCTGAGCCACGAAGGGGAGCAGGTCATCGGGGTTGATATCCAGGTGGTTGGTGGCCTTGTAGAGGTCATCGAGGGTGATATTTCCCTTCTTCTTGGCCAGAGCGATCATCTTCTCCTTGATCTGGTCGAGGCCGGGAATCTCCTCGCCGTTGAGGTCAGAGACCTTGATCTGACCCTCGACCCCGCTGGTCTTCTTGGCATCCTTGTGGGAGGTCTTAGAGGGCTTGGCCTGGGTCTTTTCGCCCTCAGCCACCTTCTTGGTAGCCTTCTTCGTAAGTTCCTTCTTGGTGGGCTCTGCCTTCTTGGCCGCCTTGGGGGCCTCCTTCTTCGCGGGGGTCTCCTGGCTGTCGGCCTTCTTCTGGGCGGGCGCCT
>CALVYN010000045.1 GCA_944372245.1 uncultured Bacilli bacterium | reverse complement strand
TCTAGAGCAATGAAATTCTAACATAGATAACTCGCTCAAAAATGAGCCTAGATGGTGAGGGTTTTAGTGTGCGCAGAAGAACCTTTCAAGAAGCGCCTTAAAACCGTCAGTTAATAATTGACAGAACTTATCCAATTTCAAATAGATGCTGATCAGTGCTGTTTAAATCGTAGACTAGCCCTTCAGCTGGAGCGATGTACTTTTCGATCATCGCAGCCATATCAGGACGGAACTGAAGCGAGAAGACCGAACCCACCATTCCAATCCACACCATCATCAGCACAGCGATGACATGAAGGGCCAAGTTCCTCTTTCCATCTCGGACAACATCCTTGACACTCAGATGGGTATGGCGACAAGTTTTCTTGCTTGGTAAAGTAGTCTCTAAGCTTTCTTCTGCCTTTCTTTTAACAAGTTCCAACTTGGCAGCTTTAATCTGAATGATATTTTCCACAGAGGATTCAACCATCGAATCGTGAGCGATGAGGAGGATCAATCGGTCCTCGGCCGCCCTCCTCAATACATCCAGATACTCGCATCTCCTCTCAATCGAGAGACCGCGCAGAACCTCATCGAAGAGGATGATGGGAGCATCACTGTCCAAAGCCTCATCGATTGCGAGAACTTCGCTCTCGCCCTTGGAGAGGGTCCGGCGTTTCCTCGCCCCTCGCTTGGCCACCACCGAGTTTAGAGGCGCGGATCCCTCGTCGACGACATCGAAGTCGATGAAGAAATCCTTCTGAAAGACATATGCGAAATGCTCGGAGCGAAAACGGCGGAACTCCTTCTCATCGAGCCTCGAGGTATCGACTCCATCGACAATCAGACTCCCTTCGTAATCGCGATCCATCAGGGAAAGAATATTGAAGAGAGTCGTCTTACCTGAGCCGTTTTCTCCCTTCACCAGAAATAGACCCGTATCGGGAAGAGTGATATCCAGGGAATCGAACAGGACTCTCGCACCAAATCGCTTGGTTAATCCCTTGATTTGAATCAATCTCAAACCTCCCACTGTTTATATGGTATCTGGCTAATTAAGTGCCAAAAGTCAGGTTTGCACTCCCTTTAACTATAAAACGGACATGAAATTATTAGCATTAAACAAAAAGCCGAGAAAAACTTGACCCTCAAGTTATATCTAGCCTTAGTATCCAATCGCCATTCAAAGGAGAAATCAGATGAATAGAGCCAAAGTAATCTGCCACATGTACACGACGATCGACGGGAAGATCAACACCGAGCTTCCCGCCTATCCCGAGAGCGCAGACTGCGACTACGCCGGAGAGGTCTACGACAATATCACTCACACCTATGGCGAGGCCTGGGGCTGCGGCCGTCAGACCTTCCAGAACGACAATCATCCCGACCTAGCGAATCTCGACACCTCCCACGTCAGATATCAAGACCATATCATCCAAGGGAAGAACATCTGCTTTGCCTTCGACCGCTACGGCAAGGTCTTCTGGGAGCATCCCTATAACGAGTATGCTGGTTGGAACTCTCCTGTCGTCGAGGTCCTCACCAGAAGCGTGCGCCCTGAGTTCGTCGCCTATCTGGACAGCATCGGCTGCGGCTACATGTTCTGCGGTCAGAATGACCTCGACCTGGAGGAGTTTCTCACCAAGATTGCGCGCGACTACGGGGTGAAGACCTTCATGCTCTGCGGCGGGCCAGCCATCAATGCCGAGTTCATGAGAAGAGACCTAGTCGACAAAATCAGTCTCGTCGTCTGCCCAGGTGTCCAGGGTGGCCGTCGGGAGCTGACCAGCATCGGCAGCGAGAATCTGGAAGGCTTCCCGAGATTCTTTACTCTGGATAAAGCGGAAATCCTTCCTCACTCCACCCTGCATCTCATCTATAGGAGATGAGCGAGACAGCGTTCACAGCGGAGAGAGCCCCCTGACTCTCTCCGCTTTTATATATGAAATAGAGGCCGCATCCGGCGGCCTTGCCGGGTATGAGGTGTCCGAATCCTTTACAGGTTCTTTACAAATCTTTGCATCATCTTGGTAGCCTTAAAAATAGTGGGAGCGGAGAATCTTCACCCGGTGAATGAGAGGCACCATTAAACATGAAGAGAAACATTCTGGCCGTTCTGGCCGTCTCCGCTATGACCTTCGGTCTGGCCGCTTGCAACGAGAATCCTGGTGACAGCAGCAACACTGGCAGCTCTAACAGCGCCATCGCGTCCAGCGATTCCAGCTCGAGCAACACCGATTTCGATGCCACCAAGGGAATCAACACCTACAACCGCGACACCACCTCTGGTACCCGTGATGGTTTCTTCACCAAGATTGGTGCTGAGGATGCCAAGAGCAACGACACCCTCCTGGCTTCCGGTTTTGTCACTGTGACTTCCAACGGCGACATGATGGCCAAGGTTGCCGCCGATGAGTACGGCATCGGCTACTCCTCGCTGGCTGACCTCACCGACTCCGTCAAGGCTCTGTCCGTCAACGGCGTCGTGGCTTCCAACGAGACCGTCAAGGATGGCACCTACACCCTGCAGAGAAACTTCAACTACGTCCACAAGGCTCTGGATCTGACCAAGGTTCACGATGCTCTGATCGAGTCCTACATCTCCTTCGCCTTCTCCACTGAGGGCATCGCCATCATCGAGGGTGATGGTGGCATCCTCGAGGACACCGCTCTGCAGAACTCCAAGCCCTGGGCTCAGGTCATCGCTGACGCGAGCAACGCTACCTGGGTCAACACCCTCGGTCTGACCGCCGCTGGCGCGACCAACACTGCCATCGCTAAGGAGACCATCAACTTCACCGGCTCCACCTCCGTCGAGCCCATCTCCACCGCTCTCTCCAGCGCCTGGTCCTCTGTGTTTGGCGCCAACAAGCCCACCGTCAACCACAACCACACCGGCTCCGGTGCGGCCTTCACCACTCTGGCTGACGGCACTGGCGACATCGGCTTCGCCTCCCGCGACTTCAACGAGTCTGAGACCGGCAGCCATCCCGAGTATGTGACTGGCCGCATCTGCCGCGATGCTATCTGCCCCATCGTCAACACCGCCAACCCTCTCCATGACATCACCGTCACCGAGCTGCGCGGCATCTTCATCAACGCGCGGGCCTTCACCGACGCGGCCTGGGCCGAGGAGAACTTCGGTACCACCTTCGAGGGTGAGAGCGCCATCACCGAGTGGTCGGCCCTGATCGACTAATCGCCTAGAAAGCAGTTTCCAGGGGACCGCAGATGCGGCCCCCTTTGTCGCATTATGGTAATGTAATAAATCGTTGTATACGCAAGGAGTGACCATGAATACAAGCGAATCTGCGATCGCCCAGACGCTCGAGCGCGACCTGGTCCGCCGGGCCGAGCGGAAGCGCAAGACCGACCGGGTGGTCAAGGGTGTCTTCTTCTGCATCGCGGCCCTCTGCGCTTCGATCATCCTCTTCATCACGGGCTTCATCCTCGTCAAGGGCATCCTCCCCTTCGTCACCGACTACGTCTCCTCCCACGACAGCTCTGTCACCGGCCGCCAGAATTTCATCACCTTCTTCACCCTGACGACCTGGAACGGTGGCGAGTTCAATCACGGTGCCGGCTTCCTGATCGTCAACACCCTCTATGCCACCCTCCTCTCCCTGATCCTGTCGATTCCCATCTCCATCTTCACCGCGCTGTTCATCGTCCGCATCGCCCCCAAACCCCTCGGAGCGGTCTTCCAGTCCGGAGTCGAGCTATTGGCCGGCATCCCCTCGGTCATCTTCGGTCTCTTCGGTATGGGTGTCATCTCCCCCTTCATCAAGATCCTGGCCGATGCGGTCGGCTATCAATCGGCCGGCGGCACCTCGCTCCTCTCGGGCGTAATCATCCTGGCCATGATGTCGATTCCGACCATGACCTCGATGGGTATCACCGCCATCAAGGCCGTCGATCCCGCCCTGATCAAGGCCAGTCTCGCCCTGGGAGCCTCCCCGGCTCAGACCAACTTCAAGGTCGTCCTCAAGGACGCCCAGTCGGGCATCTTCGCCGGCATCATCCTCGGCGTCGGCCGCGCCCTGGGCGAGGCGACCGCGGTCCAGATGGTCATCGGCAACGCCGCCTCCGGCCCCACCTTCAACCCGCTGGACATCTCCTCGACCCTGACCACGGCCATCCTGATGGGCATCGGCGAGGCCACGCCCAACACCATGGGTTACGACATCCGCTTCTCCGCCGCCATCCTGCTGATCATCGTCATCTTCGCGATCGATATCGCCCTCAACGCCATCAAGGACGAGATGTACGCCAAGCAGACCGGCCAGCCGCGCAAGCGCTCCTGGCTGAGCAAGCAGATCTCCGCTGGCTTCCATGCCCTCTTCCCCAAGGGACACAAGCGCAGCCTCAAGGAGGTGGACAATGGATAGAAGAGCTTATCTAGCCTCCCTCAAGGAGGCGGGCCTAGCGCCCCGCCAGATCCGCGCCAAGCTGCGCAAAGAGGCGCGACGGGTGGCAGCGATGGACCTCGATGCCCTCGCTCGTTGGCGGATAGATGATGCCTTTCAAGCGAAGGATTTCGCCAGAGCCATCCGCGCCCCCTTCTCCAAAGATGAGAATCGTATCCTCCTCGGGGCCAGCGTCGAGCAGGCCCTCATCCCCGTCCCCTCGCTCGACGAGGTGACCGACACCCGCGAGGGCGACTTCGTCTACACCGCCCAGGAGAAGGTCGCCTCGATCGAGAACATCAACGCCAAGCGAGCCCGCCGCTTCCTCGCCAGAAAGGTGGCCGATGTCGGGCGCAACTCCATGACGCTGATCCTCTCCTGCATCACCCTCTTGATCCTCATCGGCATCGTCATCTACACCTTCTCCACCGGCTGGCACACCTTCTCCTGGGACTTCATCACCGGCGACTACCACCAGGAGACCTCGGCCATCCACATGGATGCGGCCGAGGCGGCCGACCCCGACGCGGAGTTCTCCTACGACCCGGGCGAGAACGAGTTCTTCTCCACCCGCTGGGGCATCGCCTTCCTGGATACCACCAAGACCGACGGTTCCTACGACCTGCAGATCTCCTACATCGCGCCCGACTCGCCCCTGAAGCGGGTGAAGAACCTCGAGAACCAGTACGTCCAGGTGCTCGAGGGCACCTCGGTCTCCACCCTGATCGGCTACGATGACGAGGGCAGCCTGGTGGTCGTCTCCTCCTCCAACGGGGCCGAGGGAGCCGCCAACCTCTTCGACCGGATTTCCTACATCTTCTCCGGCTTCCTCCAGACCGGCGGCTTCGGCATCCGCGGCCCGCTGATCGCCACGCTGTGGATGATCCTGCTGGCCCTAATCATCGCCCTGCCGCTGGGCATCGGCGGCGCCATATACCTGTCCATCTACGCTAAGCCCGGCCGCCTGACCCGCACCATCAAGTCGATGATCGACATGATCTCGGGTATCCCCTCGATCATCTTCGGTCTGGCCGGCGCCATCATCTTCATCCCCATCTTCAACTGGACCGGCTCGACCGGCAACCTGATGTCGGGCGCCGCCACCCTGGCCTGCATGGTCCTGCCCACCATCCTCAAGTCGACCGAGGAGGCCATCCACGCCATCCCCCGCTCGCTCAGTTCCGCCTCCCTGGCCCTGGGCGCCAGCCAGACCCAGACGGTCTTCAAGGTCATCCTGCCCAACTCCGTCCCCGGCATCCTGACCGGCACCCTGCTGGCCATCGGCCGCATCATCGGCGAGTCGGCCGCCCTGGTCTTCGCCACCGGTTCGACCATCCTGGACAATCCCACGCCCACCAGCGGCGGTGCGACCCTGGCGGTCTACATCTGGCGCGTCATGCAGGGCGAGAACCCCAACTACGCCGCCGCTTCCGCCGCCGCCATGCTGATCCTCATCGTCGTCCTCGCGCTGAATATCATCGTCAAGATCATCGCGGTCAAGTTCGACCGCTTCCGGCCCCAGAAGACCTCGACTTGGGTCACCCGGGCCGCCGCTGCCGTCAAGTCGCGCCTGCACCTTGCGAAAGGCGAGGCACAAACCCCGGAGGTACAAGGATGAACGAGCAGGAAGAGAAGCGCCAGGCCCGTCTGAGGGCCATGCGCGAGGCCGACAGCCGCGCCGATGGCGACATCGGTCGCCCCGCCGTGGTCGGCGCCCCGGCCGTGGCCGAGCAGGAGCGGCGGGAGGAGGTCCCCGAGGAGGTCGTCTTCGAGGCGAGCCACCTGAACCTCTACTACGGCAACACCCAGGCCCTCCACGATATCAACATGAAGATCTACCGCAACAAGGTGACCGCCTTCATCGGCCCCTCGGGCTGCGGCAAGTCGACCTTTCTGCGCTGCTTCGACCGGATGAACGACCTCATCGACGGCTGCCGCGTCACCGGCGAGCTCCGCTACGGCGGGGTCGACATCAACACCATCAACCCCATCCTCCTGCGCTCGCGCGTGGGCATGGTCTTCCAGCAGCCCAACCCCTTCCCCATGAGCATCAGGGACAACATCACCTACGGTCCCCGCTGCCAGGGCATCAAGGACCGCAAGTACCTGCGCCAGCTGGTGGTCGACTCCCTCAATGAGGGCGCCCTCTACAGCGAGGTCAAGGACCGCCTGCGCTCCTCGGCCCTCGCCCTCTCCGGCGGCCAGCAGCAGCGCCTGTGCATCGCCCGCTGCGTGGCGATGAAGCCCGATGTCATCCTCATGGACGAGCCCACCTCGGCCCTCGATCCCATCGCCACCAAGAGGATTGAGGAGCTCATCCAGAAGCTCAAGGAGAAGTACACTATCATCATCGTGACCCACAACATGCAGCAGGCCACGCGCGTGAGCGACTACACCGCCTTCTTCATGCTGGGTAAGCTAGTCGAGTTCGCCCCCACCTCCGAGTTCTTCTCTCACCCCAAGGAGAAGGCGAGCGAGGACTACATCACCGGCCGCTTCAGCTAGACTATCAAGGAGGAAAGCGAACATGAATCTGGATCAGGAACTCAAGTTCATCGGGGACGAGCTGGAGAAGATGTTCTCGCTCACCAGGGAATTTCTGCGCCGCTCCCTGGTCTACTATCTCTCCGATGGCAGCGAGCGTTTCGATGCGCGCATCGACGATGCGATGGTCAACGCCTGCGAGCGCAACGTCGAGGCCTGGTGCCTCTCGATCCTCCTCAGGGAGAAGGTCTATGCGGCGGACCTGCGCCGCGTGACCGGCTGCCTCAAGCTGGTGACCGACATCGAGAGGATCGGCGACCACGCCCGCGACATCAAGGACGCGACGGAGAAGCTCAAGTCCCTGGGCACCTCCCAGGGGCTGGACCGGGCGGCGACCCAGGCCCTGGTGGACTTTGTCCTCCGCATGTACGACGACGCGGTCCGCGGCTTCGTGCGCTACGACGTCGCCCTGGCCGAGGAGGTCGCCTCCCACGACAACGAGGTCGACGAGATGTACGAGAAGCTCCTGGCCGACCTGATTGCCAAGACCAAGGACGGGGTCGTCTCGGCCGAGTATGCGATCTACACCTCCCTGGTCTACAAGTACCTCGAGCGCATCGCCGACCACGCGGTCAACATCGCCGAGTGGACCGTCTTCATCAAGAACGGCTTCCACAAGGATACCGTCATCATCTAGGAGTGGCCCATGCCTGAGACTGGAGGGAGCAAGCGGCGGCGGATCCTCATCCTCGAGGACGATCCGGCCATCGGCCGCCTGGAGGTCTCCGCCCTGACCAAGGTGGGACACGAGGCGGAACTGACCAGCGGCGGGGCCGAGTGTTTCGCTGCCTTCAACCGCCAGCGGCCCGACTTGGTCATCCTCGATCTGATGCTGCCGGACACCTCGGGGGAAGAGGTGCTAAAGACCATCCGCCAGGACCCGAGCAACAACCGTATCCCCGTGGTCATCGTCTCGGCCAAGACCCTCCTCTCCGACCGCATCGCCAACCTCGACATGGGCGCGGACGACTACATCG
>CALVYN010000044.1 GCA_944372245.1 uncultured Bacilli bacterium | reverse complement strand
TGTCATTATAAGGTGATTAGTTTCCACGCATTTGAAGGGTGATTTGTTTCCAGTCTTACATGGGAAGAACCCCCTAGGGGGTTCGCGCGATTATAAGGTGATTAGTTTCCAGCTAAATTTCATTCGCACCAGGATGGAGGTATGGGCGAATGAAGGGATTGAACAAGGCGTTCGTAGAAAGAATGGTCAGGGATGCAACCGCAGGAAGGCTTACGACCAGGCAGGCAGCCGCCAAGCTCGGGTGCACCAGACAGTACCTGAACAAGCTCAAGAAGAGGTACGGGGAGAGTGGCGCGTCCGCTTTCGACCACGGCAATCTAGGCCGTGCCCCGGGCTAGAAGACCTCCCCGGAGGCCGAGGCGAAGATCATCGAGCTCTACAGGGACAAGTACGCGGGATTCAACTTCACCCACTATTGCGAGAAGCTCAGGGAGGTCGAAGGCGTGAGGGCGAGCTATCCCGTCGTGTCGCGGATACTGAAGGAGGCGGGTTTCCTGTCTCCGAAGAAACATCGCACCCGGAGGAGAAAGAACGATCACCCCTCGCGCCCCAGAAAGGCTCGCTTCGGAGAGATGATCCAGATAGACGCCTCCCTGCACCGCTGGTTTGGAGAGGGCTTCCCCAAGGCCACCCTGCACGGGGCCGTGGACGATGCCACCGGAAGAGTCGTCGGACTGCACTTCGACCGTGAGGAGACGCTCCGCGGTTATTGCGAGATCACGCATCAAATCATGGAGAAATACGGCATCCCCGCCTGTTTCTACGGGGACAACAGAACTGTATTCGAATACAGGAAGCTCTCAGAGAAAGACAGGACGATCGACCGCGACACCCACATCCAGTTCAAGAGGATATGCCAGCAGCTCGGCATAGAGCTGATCACGACGTCGGTATCACAGGCGAAAGGGCGGATAGAGAGGCTCTGGGGATCAATGCAGTCGCGCCTCGTCTCCGAGCTGGCGCTGCGCGACATAAAAACCATCGAGGAGGCTAACGCCTTCCTCCCGGAGTTCATGAGGGACTACAACAGGCGCTTTGCGCTCGAACCCGACATGGAGGCGTCGCTTTTCGCCCCCAGTCCCCAGGAGCGCGAGATAGACTTCTACCTCTCGGTGGAGTATCGGCGAAAGACGGACAACGGCTCCTGCTTTCGCTTTCTCGGCAAGAGGATGGCGATGTTTGACAGCGAGCGGAGCATCGTGAAGATACCCCCGAAAAGCGATGTGGCCATATACGTCACCAGATCTGGAAAAACGGTGGGTGTCTGGGAAAAAGAAGTGTATGTAGTCGAAAAAGCGCCGATGAACGAGGAACAGAAGCTCACCAAGAAGCCGGGAAAGCCAAAATGGATTCCACCGAAAAACCACCCCTGGAGATTGTTCACTTTTGGGAACAAGTGGGGTGGAAACTAATCACCTTATAATGACAGTTTGGAGATATTGCCATCTTCAGTGTCGATGATGTAGTTGAAGCTAGAGAGGATGGATTCATTCCGATTGTGGGTCACTTCAAATAGGGTGATATCCCGCCCTGAGAGAAATCTTTGCAATTCAACCTCGGTCTCTCTATCTATCGACTCGAATGGTTCATCCATGATGGGAATCTGCTTCTTTTGATACAGCGCTCTAAGGAGGCAAACATTCGCTCTTTCGCCTCCGGAGAGTAAGCACACATCTCTTCCGACATAACCACTCTCCCGCCCTAAAACTTTGGAATCTACAGCCACCATTGCACATAAACAGAACTATGTGCAAGCGCAAATTCTGAAAGCTTCACTGATGAGTGGCTTAGAAGTATGTGTATGACAGGAGCAACAACTTTCTCTTCGAATGACCTAGCGAATGAGAAGGGGAGGTAAGCAACAAAAAGAGCTGCTACAGCACCCAATCAGCGATTGGAGTTCTATAGCAGCCCTATGCTTCCAAGATGGCGGGAGAAGAGGGAATCGAACCCCCAACAACGGTTTTGGAGACCGTAGTTATACCATTTAACTATTCTCCCATTCCGGGCGCAATGGATATTAAATCACCCGGAAAAGACCTTTTCAAGCCGTCTATAGACGATTACTTCTTTCGCGGAAACATCCTCTCGGCATAGCGCTGAAGTCCGAGCATCGTCCCGTTGGGCATATCCGTCGCAAAATGGACAGGTATCCTGAGAGCCTTGGTCAGATACTCCTTCATGCCACCCAGCTGAGCGCCAGCGCCGGAGACCAGGACACCCGACCGCACGAGATCTGCCGCCATCTCGGGCTCGACATCCTGGATGACCTCGGTCGCCATGTCGGCAATCTGCTCAGCCAGCGGCAGGAGCACGGGCCTGATCTCGGCGGTAGACAGGATGGCGGAGGAGGGGAGACCGGTGCTCACATCCCGTCCCATGACCTCGAGGAACTGATTCTCAGCATCGATGTTCAGAGAGCCGATGCGCATCTTGCAGGACTCGGCCGTCGCCGGTCCCAGAACGAGGTTGCGAGCGCGCTTGCAGTAGCGGATGATTGCGTTGTCAAAGGCGGTGCCGCCGACTTTAACCGTGTAGGAGACAGCGATCTTTCCAAGGGCCACAGCGGCACAGTCGGAGGTTCCACCTCCGATATCCATCGCCAGGATGCCGCGTGGAGAGGAGGTGTCGATACCCGCGCCCAGCGCCGCCATCTCCGCCCCGGGAACCTGGATGACCTGCTTGGCCCTGAGCTTGTGGAAGACCGCATTGAGCGCCTGGCGCTCGACGTCGGTCACGCGGTTGGGGCGGGAGACGATGACCGTGGCGCCGCGCAGGAAGCGGTCAAGACCCTGGTTGGCGAACACGCGGTAGATGAAGAGGGCGCACATGTCCGTGCTGGCGATGGCGCCGTCGCGCACGGGCCGGACGATGTCCACGCTGCTGGGATTGCGGCCGGCGGCCTTGTCCGCCAGGTAGCCTATCTCGATCACCTGGCGGTTGTTGAGGTCGATAGCCAGGGCGGTGGGCTCATCGAAGATGTTGCCCTTGCCGTAGAGCCAGACGCGGGTCTGGGTCGAGCCCAGATCGATGCAGATCACCTTCTTTGCCATTCCACCTCTCCTTTGTTGCTAGGAAGATTCTAAACCCGCAGGGCCTGGGCACCAAAGGCGAAAGCGAGCGCTTTGAAACGTTTAAAAGCCCGGCGGGCAGCCGGGCTTTTACTTCAGGTATCAGCTAGATCTCAGCTCTAGTTCTTGGGGCTCAGACCGTACTCCTCGGGGTGGTGAGCCTCGTACTTCTTTCTGGTGTTGGTATCCAGGATCTTCTTGCGAAGCCTGATGTTCTTCGGAGTGACCTCGACCAGCTCATCGTTGTTGATATAGTCGAGAGCCTCCTCCAGGGAGATGCGCCTGGGCGCCTTCAGGACGATGGTCTGATCCTTGGTGGAGGAGCGCTCGTTGTTCAGGGGCATACCCTCGGTGACGTTGACCGCCATGTCGCGGGGGAACTTGTTCTCGCCGACCAGCATGCCCTCGTAGACCATGGTGCCCGGGCCGATGAACATCGTGCCGCGCGCCTCGACGTGCTGAAGGGCGTAGGAGGTGGACTTGCCCTCGTTGACCGAGACCAGAACGCCCTCGGCGCGGCGGCCGAGGATGCCCTTGGCCATGGGGCGATACTCGCGGAAGCTGTGGTTGATCATGCCGTAGCCGCGGGTCAGCGTCATGAAGGTGGTCATGAACGAGATCAGACCGCGGGTGGGGATGACGTAGGTCAGGCGGGTCTGGCCGTTGTTGGAGTCCATGTTGACCATCTGGGCCGAGCGGGCGCCGACCAGCTGCATGACCGCGCCGACATACTCGTCGGGCACGTCGATCTGCAGGTCCTCGTAGGGCTCGCAGCGCTGGCCGTCGATCTCCTTGACGATGACGTCGGGCTTGGAGACCTCGAGCTCGTAGCCCTCGCGGCGCATGGTCTCGATGAGGACGGAGAGGGCCAGCTCGCCGCGGCCGGAGACGAGGAAGGACTCGGAGGCGGGCTGGGAGACGAACTTCAGCGAGACATCCTTCTGGGACTCGCGGAAGAGGCGGTCGCCGATCTTGGCGGCGGTGACGAACTTGCCCTCCTGGCCGGCGAAGGGCGACTTGTTGGCCGCGAAGGTCATCTGCAGGGTGGGCGGATCGATGCGCAGAGGGGGCAGGGGATCCAGCTGGCCGTTGGCGCAGATGGTCTCGCCGACCTCGATGTCAGCCAGACCGCCGATGGCGCAGATCTCGCCCGCGGAGGCCTGAGGGATGTCGATGCGGGACATGCCGACGTAGCCGAACAGCTTCTGGACCCTAAACTGCTTCTGGGTGCCATCGAGCCTGAGGCAGGTCACGACGTCGCCGAGCTTGACCGTGCCGCGCTCGACGCGGCCGATGCCGATCCTGCCGATGTAGTCGTTGTAGTCGAGCATCGAGGGCTGGAACTGGAAGGGCGCATCGGGGTCGACCTGGGGCGCGGGGATCTCGCTGACGATGGTGTCCAGGATTGGGGCCATGGTCTCCTCCTGGGTGGAGAGGTCGGGAGAGTAGGAGGAGGTGCCCTTCAGGGCCGAGCAGTAGACGATCTTGTAGTCCAGCTGGCGGTCGTCGGCGCCGAGGTCCATAAACAGCTGGAGAATCTCATCCTCGGTGCGGGAGATGTCGGCGTTGGGGCGGTCGACCTTGTTGATCACGACCACGACCTTGAGCTTGTACTCCAGGGCGGTCTTGAGGACGAAGCGGGTCTGGGGCATGACGCCGTCGAAGGCGTCGACGACCAGGACGACGCCGTCGACCATGTTCATAATCCTCTCGACCTCGCCGCCGAAGTCGGCGTGGCCCGGGGTATCCAGGATGTTGATGGTGGTGTCCTTGTAGCGGATCGAGGTGGTCTTGGCAAGGATGGTGATGCCTCTCTCCGACTCGATGGGGTTGGAGTCCATCATGGTGATGTTGCCGCTCTCGGGCATGGCCACGGTGCCGGTCCAGGTCAGCAGGCGGCCGACCAGAGTGGTCTTGCCGTGGTCGACGTGGGCGATGATCGCCACGTTCCTGATTTGATTCATTGTCTCGTTCTCCTAACGTCGTAAGGCGCACGAAAAAGGGCGTCTTTCAACTACTTAATATAACAACCTCTAAAAATCTAAAGACGGGTATGCGCTTTCAGTCTACTGGTCTCGCTTCATCGCCTTGACGGGCTTCATGGAGGCAATCCGATAGGAGGGGATGATCGCGCTGACCACCGCGGTCAGCAGCGAGACGAAGAGCAGGATGATGACCTGGACCCAGCTGAAGGAGATGACGCTCAGCGGCGTGCCCAGCATCATCTGCAGCAGGCCGTTGACCGCCCCGGTCAGGATGGCGGTCAGGCCGATCGACAGGCCGAAGTTGACCAGGCCGATGATGATGGCCTCGACCAGGAAGATGGCGAAGACATCCAGGGAGCGGGCACCTAAACCCTTGAGGATTCCGATGTCCTGGCGCTTGAAGGTGACCGAGGTGAAGATGTAGTTCATCGTGATCAGGATCGAGACCACGCCCATGGAGATGGCCAGATAGAGGCACATGTCGGAGATGTTCTCGATGTTGGTCTGGAAGCTGTCGGTGATGAAGTAGTCGGTGATGACCGACTCGATGGTGTAGGCCTTGTAGTGGTCGTAGCCCAGATTGTCGACCGCCGAGCCGGTGAAGATCCGCTGGGAGAAGGCGTAGATGTGGTGGAGACCCGCGTAGTTTCCCGCCGGCACCATCACCCGGCTCATCCGGTTCTCATACTCGAAGGTGCCGGGGGCAGGGGTGACCGAGGAGATCTGGTTGAAGACCTGAGGGTCCTCGATGTAGTCCGGAGCGAAGAAGATCATCTTCGAGGGACCGAGCTCCAGATAGTCTAGGAGCAGGCGCTCCTGGGTCAGCTCGGACCGCATGGTGGAGCTGACGGCGTAGGCGGCCTCGCTCTCCTCCAGGTCGAAGCCGGTATCGACGATGCCGGTGATCAGATAGAGTCCCTGGTTGTCGGAGGCGAGGTTGTCGTCGTCCTTGTCGACGTTGTCGTTGAGGTAGATCTGCCGCCCGACTAGGCCGGACCCGTCGGGGCCGATCTGCTCGGGGGTCAGAACATCCGAGGCGACCGCCTCGCCGTCGATCAGCTCGTAGGTGCACGCGCCGCCCGCTAGGCGCATCTGCTCGACGATGAAGTCGGTCAGGGCGATCTCGAAGCGCTCCTGGGGCAGCTGGCCGGTGACCTGGAAGTCGAAGGCCGCCGCGACGTCGCTTTCGGTATACCCCTCGGGGAAGGCGGCGGAGTACTTGGGGCCGTAGTTGAAGGAGACGTAACCCTCGAGAGCCGAGGCGTCGACCAGATCACGGGAGATATCGAGATAGCCGGAGGCGTACACGCCGACCGCATCGCCGTTGAAGGCCTCGGCGATGGTCGCCAGATCCTCGCTGGAGAAGCCGTTGAGGGGGATGCGCGAGCCCTCGGGATCGGTGAAGGCCATCTTGCGCATGAAGTTCATCGTCCGGGGCGTGTAGATGGAGGCGGTCTGGGCGAAGGTGTCCGCGGCGTTATACAGGGTCAGAGCGGTGGAGACGCCGAGGACGGTGAAGGCTAGGAGGGAGATGACGATGCTGAAGACCAGGCGCAGGGCGCCGTGGACGAGGGAGGTGGCGCCCATGAGCAGCTTCATGCGCCAGGGCAGGCGGGCGCGGAAGGCTCGATAGGCCACCGGCGCGTCGCAGTAGCGCTTGATATCCTCGTCCGTGGTGGTTCTGAACCCCTCGGGCGTCTCCTCCTCGTCAGCGGTGGCCAGCAGGTTTGCCGGCACGACGACCCGCTCGCCAAAAGTGATGTATGCAGGCTTTCCGGGCTCTGAGACAACTTCCTTGATCGCATCTAGGTCGCTCTGATCGACCGCGGCCGTGTCGCCGATCTTCAACATGCCGGTCCCGACGCGCTTGACGTTGCCCGACTCGGAGATGGGCTCGAGCTCATCCTCGGGGATGCGGGTCACATCGGAGATGACCTCGCCCGAGCGCAGGCGCACGATGCGGTCGGCGTAGCGCTCCGCCGCGACGGCGTCGTGGCTCACGCACACGACCAGCGTCGACTTGGAGAGGTCCTTGAGGATGTTGAAGATGGCGCGGGAGTTCTTGGTGTCCAACGCGCCGGTGGGCTCGTCCGCCAGGATGATCCTGGGGTTCTTGATGATGGCGCGAGCGATGGCGATTCTCTGATTCTGGCCGCCGGAGAGCTGGCTGGGCATGCGGTCGGCCAGATCGAGCAGGCCGGTGCTGGCCAGGGTCATGTCGACCCGCTTGACATCCTTCGCCTCCACGCGGGCCTGCGCCAGGCCGTACCAGATCGAGGTGGCGACATCCGCAGCCGAGCCGTAGGAATCCAGCACGCTGATGTCGGGATCCAGGCCCTGCAGCTGGAGGGCTAGGGCCACGTTATCCCGGACCGAGAGACTGTTGAGGACGTTGTAGTCCTGGAAGACGAATCCGATGTACTTATTGCGGTACGAATTGAAATCGGTCTGTTTGAAGTGCTTGGTCGAGACGCCGAAAGCCTCGACCTCGCCGGCATCGGCGCTGTCCAAGCCGCCGAGAATATTCAGTAGGGTCGACTTGCCAGAGCCGGATTTACCCAGGATGAAGACCATTCCGCGGTCGGGCAGAACGAGGTCGACTCCCTTCAGGGCGTGGACAGCCTGGTGTCGCTTGACCGTGTAATCCTTGCGGATTCCGCGTGCGATGAGCATGACCTTACCTCCTTTCAAATCTGAAGAAACCTAGCGTATTTTAACTTTGAAGAATACTCGTAGTATGGCGATTATAAAGTTTTATCGGGCCTCTTCAATTTTCCCCCGCTGAAATAGAATTTGAAAGATAAAACCTCCCACGTAGAGCCGATTTGAGGAGGCTACTGAAATGCGCGCTGCAAGACTGGCGATGATCCTGTTCACCACCGCCCTGACCCTGACGGGCTGCACCGACGGTCTGCCCCAGGCCAGCGGTGGCGACTCGAGCGAGACCTCGAATACCGCATCCACCCCCTCCGCATCGCCCACTGGAACGATGCGGTCATCTCGGCCGACGAACAGGCTAGAATCGATCTGATTCCGACCGAATAGAGACCACAAACACCATTCCCTGATTCGGGATGGTGTTTCTTAGTCTGTAAATGCCGAAACTATAAAGACCAGTCTTAAACGGAATTTATCTTTTCAGCAATCAAATAAGTATTAAGAGCGTGGATTAAAACTAAATAGATAAGACAATCTAATCGGACCATCATCCGCTCCCTCATCGCTGGGAATATAAGAGCCAAATAGTGACATCCCCATTTCTAAATCGGAAAGATGTGTTATGGAGAGATCCTCGTTGATCACATACGAAATTCCGGTTTGATCGATTGGATGATCATCGCAGTGAATCTGCATATAGGCAGTATCAGTTAAGTGTTGTAAGCGATGAAAATTAGATCGTAGCTTGCAACCTTCTTATACTATTTCTCGGT
>CALVYN010000043.1 GCA_944372245.1 uncultured Bacilli bacterium | reverse complement strand
CTCTATGTGGAATCCATGGATTCCACATAGAGAACTTATCAAATCAGAAGATCCTCCGGCTATTTAGCGTAAGAAAACTGAGCCTGTAAGACTTAACTTAGATCTCGAATCTAGGATTTCTCCTTCGGTACAAGCCAATCCATGCAGAGATGCTCGGGAAGCTCGTTCTCCAGCTCGATGTCGAAGAGCAGGCTGCGGCGGCTGGGTTCCTCGCGCAGATTCGTCATCCTTCCCGCACCGACAAAGGTATAGGGGAGCGTTTCCCCACTCTGCCTCTCAAACTTGCGGATGAACAGGAAGGCCTTCTGGCAGCTCTCGAGTCTCTGGCGGTCCCCGGGGCGAATATCGTGGGTCGATTCCCATTGGAATACTCTCGAAGAGAGGAATCTATCCGCATAATTCCTCAAACTACCATCCTCTACATCCTTCTTGAGGGTGGCTAAGATATAGACATTGCCGTGATCATAGTAGGTGCCATACTGGTTGCTATCGGGATCTCTGAGGAGAATCTGGAGAATCTGCTTGCTTCGATAGTCTGCATAGAGCTTGTAGTCATCGTAGACGCCATAGTCCTGGATGAATCTGTTCAAGCCATACTCGAGAAGGTCTCTGATGAAGTCCTTGGCTGAAGACGAGAGGCTGGCGTTCAGCTCGAGAATCTGTCGGCCATCTTCCTCCCTCGAGAGGACGAGACCATCCTTGATGAGGAATCTCACCGCATGCTGGAGCGGCTTCTCCGAGCAGTGGTCGATCCGAGCCCTGAGATCCTCCAGGCTCGCCGCCCCCTCGAGCAGTTCCTTGATGATGGAGAACTCCTCGTGGCGGACGATGGGCAGGCGCTGGGAGAGATCGTCGACGAGGTGGAGCTCCTGCTCGTTCAGCGCCGGTCTCGTGTTTTCCCCGCAGTACTCCAGAAAGCGATAGTAGGACTTCTTCGCGCTGATGAAGCGGAGGAGGTCGGGGGCGAAATCGTTATTCAGATAGTCCATGTGGGCGGGGTAGCTCTCCGCCCGCAGATAGTTCTTGTAGTTCTCATAGTCCTGCTGGAGGAATCTGAGCTGATTGAAATTCTCCCGATCGAGATAGTCCAGGATCTCCTGGCGACTCAGGGCATCGATATGGATCTCGACGCCGGAGGCGCTGAGATTGAGAACATCGAAATTGCTCGTGACCATATCCTTGAGGAGCTTCTTCTCCAGGACGAGATTGGGGCCCAGACTCCCCAGGGCGATGGCGATCTGCGTGCAGCGGCGATAGTCGTTGCCGATGAAGTCCAGGACGGTGAGGTACTCCTTCCCCTCGGAGTGTCTCAGACCTCGTCCAAGCTGCTGGATGAAGACGATCGAAGATTCGGTCGGGCGGAGGAAGAGGACCATGTTGACCTTAGGAAGGTCGACGCCCTCGTTGAGGACATTGACAGCGAAGAGGATCCGGTCAGCGCTCTGATCAGACTGGAAGTCGTCGAAGGCCTTCTGCCTCTCCCTCATCCGATTGCGGTCGGTCAGATAGGAGGTGACATAGCCATAGCGCTGCATCTCCCTGGCCATCGTCTCAGCCTGCAGCTTGTTGGAGCAGAAGCCGATCGCCTTGAGCGGCTCGCCCGGCCTGCGGTGCTTCTGGATCTCCTCGTGGATGAAGTCGCAGTTGGCCTGGCTGGCGATCTCCTTCCAGACCGCCGAGGCGCGGCTGCTGGTCAGGTCGTAGCTGATGAGCTGATCCCGGATACCATAGTAGTGAAAGGGGACGACCAGACCCGAGCGGATCGCCTCGCCCAGGCGCAGGTTATAGGGGAGGTTATTGCCGAAGAGCTCATAGATATCCGCACTGTCCGTACGGTCCGGGGTCGCAGTGATGCCCAGAAGGAACTCGGGGCGGAAGTACTCGATGATGGCCCGATAGGTGGCCGCGGCGGCGTGGTGACACTCGTCGATGATGATGTAGTCGAACTCCTCCCGGTCGTAGAACTCCAGGGAGTTGGCCATCGTCAGGTTGGTCGAGAAGAGGAAGTCGGCATCCATGCGCTTCTGCTCACCGTTGTAGATCCCCATCCTGATCTGCGGGCCGAAGACCTTCTCGAAGGTCTGCTGGGCCCGGACCAGGATCGAGCTGTCGTGGGCGATATAGAGCAGCTTGGAGGGATGGACGCGGAAGGCATCGAGGGCCGCCAGGACCGTCTTGCCGCTCCCAGCGGCCGAGACCACCAGCGCGCGGGACTGGCCCAGCATCCTGAGCCGCTCCAGCTCCTTGAGCGCGTTGACCTGCATGCTGTTGGGTGCAACCCGCTGGTTGTCGTCGAGAAAATCGAGGTCCCACTCGCCGACAGCGAACATCATCCGGCTCTCGCACTCGCGGCGATAGCTCTCGATGCTCTCCTCGGATAGAGGTTGGGTTCTATTCCACTTGTCCTCAAACTCCGACATCGCCTCGCGATAGGCGCTCGGGCTCCGGCTGACCAGGTCCCACTCGATATTCTGCGTCAGGGCGCGAAAGGTCAGATTCGAGGAGCCGACCACCGTCTCGACCGTCCCGTCGGGAAAGGAGAAGAGATATCCCTTGCTGTGAAAGCCAAGGACGAAGTATCCCACCTGATCCAGGAGGTTATCGTAGTCCAGGTGGCAGGAGAAATCAGGGTATCTCTCGCTGAGCTTCTCAAAGCAGAGAAGGGATTCGACATCGGTGAATCTCTGGTAGGTAGAGGTGATGATCCAGCCCTTAGCTCCCCGCTTCAGGGCGTCCTCGATCGCGGTGTAGATCAGCCGCAGTCCCGGCCTCTTGATGAAACTGACCGAGAAGTTGAAGGTCTCGCAGGTGGCAAGGTTCTTTCTGAGACGATCGAGAAAGCTCTCCGGGGTGTAGTTAGTCAGGAACTCAGCCATATATATTCCCTCCCTGCCTGCGACTCAATCTTTTTCACGGTTAATACCAGGTCTTGCCCAAAAGGTAAAGATCTCACCCTCTATGTGCAGGGGAAGGAGGAGAAAAAGCGGACCGTCAAATGTGAGGAACAAATTGCTCTCGGCGCTGCAAACAGCCTCTATCCGAAAAGAATCGAGATGAAAGACGTCAAAAATCAATAGAACCTACACCCAAAATTAGTGTCAGATGTGTCATCCACGCAGATTCTTGTCTGCCAGTCTGATGGCAGCCCTGAGCCTCTTCTCGACGTCGACATCGGTGGTCCTGATCCGCAGGAGGGGAATTCCCGCACGGGCGAGAATCCCATCCTTGAGGCGGTCGCGCCGGGCCTGTTTAGCATAGCGGTGCTGCTTCCCGTCGACCTCGATAGCTAGGAGAGGTCTCTTGCCGATCGCTCGATAGAGGAGGAAGTCGATATGGGAGAAGGGGCAGTCGATAAAGCGCCGCTCCTCGAGGTCCTCATACCTCTGGGAATCGAGGAGGAGGTGCAGGGGATAGTTGTGGACAAAGCCGAAGGATGGCAGGTCAGCCTCCTCTCTCATCCGTGATAGAACTGTGGCGATGAGATTCTCACTCGCAAAATCTGAGACATGAATCATACCACCATCATTAACCTGAGGTTCATACTTACCATCTTTATAGAAGCAGTCGAAGATAGAGCGCACAGCCGTCGGGCGGACCGCCGAATCCTCCGCGCTGCCGTAATAGTTCACATACTCCTTGAGCTGCCGCATCAGGCCATCCTGCTCAAGGAGCTTCTGGCAGGCGACGACGTAGAGCTGATCCTGGGCGCGGGAAATCGCCACGTTGATCAGATTGGGATTGTTCAGAAAGTCGGTCCGCTCCTCGCCCTGATCCTCGCGGAGGCGTTCGGAGGTCGCCGAGAGGATGATGACGCTTCGCTCCTTGCCCTGGAACCTGTGGACGGTATCGATCGTCACCTCCCGATCGGCGATGGTCGCCCTGAGCCGGTCGACCTGGTTGCGGAAGGGGGCGATGATGCCGACATCCCTGTCTGCGAGGTGAGGGAGAACTTCGCGCTCGATGATATCGATCTCGCGAGAGTTTGTCCGATTGAAGTAGCAGTGTCCCTCGTGGGTGATGATCCTGATGCCGTTGCCGGGACGGTGCGGCCTAGCGATGAGCAGCTTGTCGCGATAGAAGAGCTTGTTGTTGAAGTTGATGATGTGCGGGTCGCAGCGGTAGTTCATGTTCAGAAGGGTGAACGGCACCTGCTGACCATACTTCTCCAGGATCTCAGTGAGGATGCTGCTCTTGGCGAAGTGCTCGTAGATGGGTTTCTTATACTTCCGGTAGGTATCGTCGAGGAAGTTGCGATCCTGGCTCCTGACCACGTGCGGCAGCTGCTGCGGATCGCCCACGAAGACGATGTTTCTGGCCATCCCCATCGCCAGGGCCGCCGTCGCGATATTGATCTGGCTCGACTCATCGACCAGGAGATAGTCATACATGAAGTTCTTTCCGCTGCAGCGGCGGATGGAATTGGTCGTGCTGTAGATGAGGGGAAAGCGCCCGACAAACCGCTGAAAATGCTCCCGATAGTTATCAGCGGTGAACTCGGGCAGCACCATCCCGCGATAGCGGGAGGCCAATTTCGCATTGAAGATCAGACGGGAGGTCCTTGCCAGCGTCTCTCTGACCTGGGACAGGTCCGCCCCCATCTCCTTCTTCTGCGCCTCGTTGGCAGCCAGCCTGGCGCGGAGCGACTCATAGGCGCGGCTCTGGAGGATATCGATCGTCTCCGTCAGGTGCCTCGCGATCCATCTCCGCCGCCTGAAGAGCGATGAGAAGCATAGCTTGATGAGGATGGAGAGGGCGGAGCGCGGCTTCAGAGTCAGGCGCTTGAGCAGGTTCAGAGCGGCGGAGATGCTGGTGTCATCGCCGGCGGTCAAAAGCTCCTCGCTCGCCGGAAGATCTCGCCCCTCGAGATAGTTCTCGAAGTTTGCTCTCTCCGCGTCCATCTCCAGGAGGCGCATATTCAAGCGGGCGATCTCCTCCTCGATCCTAAAGAGCCGATCGACGGTAGCGCTAGCCGACCTGAAGTCGCGCCAGTCCGCTTCGGTGGCTATGTCCTTCAGCCGGGGAAGGGGATGGGGAACGTCGAAGAAGGCATCGATGTTCTTGCTGTTTCCCAGGAAGGCGCCAAAGAAGGGCAGACCCGCCGCCTCGAGCTTCTCCTGCACATTGCGGATCGCCTCGTTATTTCCCGAGACCATGCCCACGGTCTTGTCCCGATAGATCAGGTTGACAATCAGATTGAGGATGGTCTGAGTCTTGCCTGTTCCCGGGGGTCCCTGAATCACCGAGATATTCGAGCTCAGCGCTCGCTTGATCGCCTTCAGCTGAGAGGAGTTGGCGCTGAAGGGGAGCAGGATCTCTCCTACGTCCACACTATCGGGATCCTCGCTCTTGATGGGAATATCGGCGATGTAGTCGTGGAGCACGCTGCCTTCGAGGATGGGCAGCGACTCCAGCTCAGTAGCCAGAAAGCCGAGGTCCTCAGGATCGGTCTTCAGATTGTCGATGCCGACTGCGATCTCTCGCAGATAGTTGATGTACTCCTTGTGTGTGGGATCATCCTTGAAATCGCGGATCAGCTTCAGGTTGTGAGAGTCGATGCAATCGAGGCTCCCGTCTCTATACCTTATGTGATAGATGCGCTCACCGAAGCGTACCAGCTCCGCTATATCCTCGGTCATGTCCCCGCGCACATAGATGACGAACTGGCTGAGATCGACGCTGATAGGATTGCGGAAGCAATCGACATTCACGCTGTTGTAGGTATAGATCTTCGCCTTGGAGTGAAACTTGATGCGATAGGTTCGCCTGTCGGCATCGAGCTCGATAGATTCCACAGCTAGGGTCTTATCCAGCATTCGATGCTTGTCGTTATCGTAGACAAGGACACAGGTGGTCATGAAATCCATAGTGGATATTTTATATCAGGCAACCTCCGCTCCCCCTTCAAATTGAGCCCTCCGATTAGAACTGAGGTCATCTATGAAGCATTATTCTCCCTCACCTGCCAAATTTTCAATCTGAGTGACAGCTTTCCTTCTCGCCTCTTCGAGGCTGGCCTGTCTAAATCAGAAATGAGAAAATGCCTTCAAGAGTTCCCTTACTATCTTTAAGCAAAGATGCTTTAATTCCACTGGTACTAGACCTAACATCTGAGAAAAAGGAGTCTGGTGAATCGCACCAGACTCCTTTTTAGCGTTCATATTTTGCCTAAACTTCGATAGAACCTGTAATTACCAACTTTTGTTTACTTAACCTTCTTCTGAGCCTTAGGCCAACCGTCTTTGGGCGGCAGGCAGATCGTCACGATGTGGCAGATCAGCACCGCGAAGGACCAGACTAGGGCCAGGATGTATCCCCGCTCGAAGCTGAAGCTGACGCTGTCGAGCTCGCCGGCTAGATGCATCATAGTCATGACCGGACAGAGGGCGATGAGGATGAAAGCCGCCACCCAGCAGGCGATGGAAAAACCTATCTGGCCGCGCCGGTTCGCCAGGAAGGGCACAAACCCGATAAAGATCATCAGCAGGTAACCCAGGAAGCAGGACCAGTATCCGGGGATGGTGTAGGACAAATCGCCAAAGATCAGCTGTCCGCCAAACAGGTCGATGGCCGTGGTCGAGGTGGCCTGGAGGCTCCCGCTGGTGAAGGTGATGCTGGGCAGGGCCAGAAAGCAGATCGGCAGGATGCCAAACAGGATGCTGACCAAGCGGAAGCCCGAGCGGTAGATCGGGTCGACCTTGACCAGGTCCCAGCGGCTCTTGAGATAGTTTTTCATACCGCTCAATTCTAAGACATCAGACCCTCTCCCCAAACGATTTTCATTCCTTACATTCTCGTCCCCTCGTTTCCAAATCAAAGGGCCTAGGTTAAACTTTTTAAGTCATAGAGTGAGGTTTTAAAAATGAGAGTTAACGGAAAGATCTATCACGTGACGCGCGAGCCCTACATGTGGCAGGACGAGGAGGGCCACATCATCGTCAGGCTCGACGCCGAGAAGGGCCTGATCAAGAGCGCCGAGGTCCTCTTTGGCGACAAGCACCAGCCGGACACCAAGAACGGCTTCGCCCACGCCCGCATGGTGCCCTACATCTCCACCTCCTATCTCGATACCTTCGTGGCCACCCTGGCTCAGGATCTGCCCACCTTCGTCTACATCTTCAAGATCACCCTCAAGGACGACACCAAGGTCCTCTACACCTCGATGGGCTGCGTCGAGGAGGATGAGAACCAGCTGGTCGCCACCTCGGCCATCGACTGCTTCTTCCAGGTCTGCTGGGCCTTCCCCAGCGAGCGGATCGTCGTGCCCACCATCGCCCAGGACCACGGCGTGGTCTACCAGATCTTCCCCGACCGCTTCGATGTCGGCGACCGGAAAAAGGCCTGCATGGCGGATGCCAACATCGAGGTTGGCCAGCCCCTGAAGCGGGACGTCTTCACCGCGATGAGCGCCGAGGACCTCGCCGAGCCGGAGAAGGTCATGGAGAAATTCCGCAAGAACGGCGGCTTCTTCGGCGGCGATCTCAAGGGTGTGAAGGAGCGCATCCCCTACCTCAAGAGCCTCGGCGTCTCCACCATCTACCTCTGCCCCATCTGGGTCTCTCACTCCAACCACCGCTACGACGTCGAGGACTACCTCCACGTCGATGAGCGCCTCGGTGGCGACCGCGCCCTCCTGGCCCTTTCCAAGCAGATCCACGCCAGCGGGATGCGCCTGGTCCTCGATGCCGTCTTCAACCACACCTCGGCCCTCCACCCCTGGTTCCAGGACGTGATGAAGAAGGGGCGCAAGTCCCCCTACTACGACTACTACATCATCGACGGGGACAAGCCCGACCTGGCCAAGCACAACTACCGCACCTTCGGCACCGGCGCCTTCATGCCCAAGCTCAACACCGCCAACCCCAAGGTCATCCAGGAGTGCTGCAGCATCCTCAAGACCCTGACCGAGCGGTTCCACGTCGACGGCTGGCGCTTCGATGTGGCCGATGAGATCGCCCACGCGGCCTGGTACTCCATCCACCAGACCCTCAAGGCCATCGACCCCAAGATCGCCATCATCAGCGAGGACTGGCTCGCCAGCGACAACTGGGTCGATGCCGCCCAGTTCGACGGTGCGATGAACTACCAGCTCCGCCGCATCGTCCTCGACCTGACCGCGACCGACCAGCCCCTGACGGCCAAGGAGGCCGCCGACCGGCTCAACCTCCTCCTGCTGCGCTACACCTGGCCCAACGACCTAGCCATGTTCAACCTCGTGGGCTCCCACGACGTGCCCCGCATCCTGACCCTGACCGGCAACGACACTAGAAAGGCTCTCCTGGCCGTCGCTCTGGCCGTCATGTTCCCGGGCTGCTTCATGGCCTACTACGGCGACGAGCTGAAGATGGAGGGCGGCCCCGACCCCGACAACCGCCGCGCGGTCGACTGGGACTCCGACCACTGGGATGGGGACTACCTGGACAGCTACCGCCAGCTCTGCCATCTCAAGGAGCTAGAGCCCACCGTCTCCGGCCGGGTCGAGATCCGAGCGGAGTCCAACCTCCTCTTCATCACCCGCTACACCCGGGAGCAGACGGTCACCCTGATCGCCAACCCCTCGGAGAAGCGCGGCTACTACACCGTCTCCCGCAGCGAGAAGGTCCTTGCCTCCTCCAACGTCGAGAAGCGCCAGATCGCCCCCTGGGGCTATCTGGTCACCCTGCAGAACAAGGGTCGGAAGTAGCGATCAGATCTCTTCGAAAATAAAACAACCCCCGCCGATTGATATGTACCCCAAATCCTGGACAAGTTGATCGGATTGTATCATAAGGCCCTCATGGATGCCTCCCGGTATTTCGC
>CALVYN010000042.1 GCA_944372245.1 uncultured Bacilli bacterium | reverse complement strand
ATCTTCACATCTCCGCCGTTTAAAACCTCGGTCAGCTCGGCGTCGTCCTGGCCGTTGATCCGGGTGACCTCGTGGCTGGAGCGGTTGTCGGGGGTGACGTGGAGGAGGTAGACGGCCGCGAAGGGCGCCAGCTTGATGGTCACGTGGTAGGGCTGACCCTGCATGCCGCCGTCGTAGGCCTGCAGAGGGGCGCCGTTGTACTGGTTGTAGCCGCCGTAGATATCCTTGTCGGAGTTGAGGATCTCGACCCACTCGCCCTTCTCGGGCACGCCGACATCATAGTAAGAATAGAAGTTCGGGGTCATGTTGAAGATGAACTCCAGGGTCTCCCCGCCGTAGGAGCGGCGGAAGACGTAGACCGACTGGTTGGAGTTGTCGGCCATGACCCACTGGAAGGTCGAGCTCTCGAACTCGTGCTGGTACATGGCGGGGTGGAACTTGTAGATCTCGTTCAGGTCGCGGATGAAGCGCTGGAAGGCCGCGTGCTTGGGGTAGCCCAGCAGGTTCCAGGGCAGGCCGCGCTGCTCGTTCCACTCGTCGAAGTCGCCGATCTCGTTGCCCATGAAGGAGAGCTTCTTGCCGGGGTGGGCATACTGGTAAGCGTAGAGGTTGCGCGCAAGGGAGAACTTCTGGTCGTAGGTGCCCCACATCTTGTTGAGGATGGTGCCCTTGCCGTGGACGACCTCGTCGTGGGACAGGGGCAGCATGAAGTTCTCGGAGTAGAAGTACATCATCGAGAAGGTCAGGTTGTTGTGCAGGTACTTCTTATAGACGGGATCCTTGGAGTAGTACTTGAGAGTGTCGTTCATCCAGCCCAGGTCCCACTTGTAGTCAAACATCAGTCCGCCGTCGCCGAATCCCTTGGTCACGGTGGGGTAGGCCGAGGAGTCCTCGGCGATGGTCATCAGCGTGGGGTGGCGGTCGTGCAGGGCCTTGTTCAGGGCGCGGGCGAACCAGATGCCGCCGCCGTTCTCGCCCCGGCGGGTGTCGCCGCCGTAGTAGATGATGTTGGAGACGGCGTCGACGCGCACGCCGTCGACGTGGAAGAGGGAGCAGAACATGTCGGCGGAGGAGATCAGGAAGGAGCGGACGGGGTCCTTGCCCAAGTCGAAGTTCTTCGAGCCCCACTGGGAGTACTCGAGGTCGTTGCTGTACTCGTAGACGCAGGAGCCGTCGAAGCGCTCCAGACCGTAGGGATCGGTCGCGAAGTGGACGGGGACGATATCGAGGATGACGCCGATGCCCTCCTGGTGGAGCAGGTCAATCAGCTGCATCAGGCCCTTGGGCGTGCCATAGCGCGAGTCGGCCGCGAAGAAGCCGGTCGCCTGGTAGCCCCAGGAGCCCTCGAAGGGATAGGTGAACAGGGGCATGAACTCGACGTGGGTGTAGCCCATGCTCTTGACGTATTTGATCAGAGGCTCGGCTAGGTCCTCATAGCGGGGGTTGACCCCGTCTACCTTGCCGCGCCAGCTGCCCAGGTGCACCTCGTAGATGGACAGGGGCGCATCGAAGTTGCGGGTGCGCTTCTTCATCCACTCCTGGTCGCCGAACTCGTAGCCCTCGATGTTGTACAGGATCGAGCAGGTGCCGGGGCGCTTCTCGTCGAGGAAGGCCACGGGGTCGGCCTTGTCGCGCCAGACCCAGTCGCAGCCCTGGATGTGGTACTTGTAGCGCTGGCCGATCTGCGCGCCGGGGACGGTGACCTCCCACAGGCCGCCCGAGTGGACCTTCGTCATGCGGTGGTTGCGCGGATCCCAGCCATCGAAGTCGCCGATGACCGAGATGTCGCGCGCCATGGGCGCGTAGACGCGGAAGACGAAGCCGTCGATCTGGCCGTCTGCGCCGCGCGTGGGGTGAGCTCCGAGATACTTGTAGCAGTCGTAGCAGTGACCCATCAGGTAATCGTCAAACCAGGACATCAGAATTTCCTCCCTACGTTCTCTTTCCCTATAAACGGCTGGGATAATTGTAATTAACAATACCCCGACAATTCAATAATTAAACCGCCCAGCAAACAGGAAAATATTGCGCCAGGATGCCGATATATTCGGCTCCATAAACTTTGAAAGGCGCTTAAAAAACATCGCTTCTATCCCGGGAGAAAATCCTTTGTCCACAGCCAGCGACCGCAGGTGGATGGTCTCCGCCACCGCTCTGGACTAGAATCTTCCCCGCATGGAGGCAGAAAGCATGAGCGTCCCTATCCTCAGATCTCAAAGCCCGACCGGTCTCGTCCGCCTGAGCGCAGCGGGGCTGAGCGCCCTCCTCACCAGCAACCTCCCCTTCGTCGGGGTGGTGACCGGGCCCAACTGCCCGCGCTGCACCGCCTTCAAAGCCGCGCTCGAGCCCGTGCTGAAGGAGAATAATCTCCTGGTCTTCGAGGTCCCCTACTTTGAGACCTATCGCTCCCTCAGGCCGGAGATCCGCGCTCAGCGAGCCACGCCCAGAGTCTACGCTTTCCCCACTCTCCTCCTCTTTGAAGCCGGTAAGCCTGGAGAAGCAATTCCCTGGAATGAAGACGGGGTGGATGGGCTGATGAAGGCCTTCGAGGAGCAGACCATCCCGTCTGAGACCACTCTTGTGAACGAGGTGGTCCTGAAAGGCTACAACCGCGAGCGCCATCCGACTCTGGATGTACCGGAGGCAACTGAAGTAGTCCCCCTTTCGCTGGATGCCCCTCTCCCCAGCCACATCAAGCTGGTCACAGACCAGGGCCGCGGCGTGATCGTCCCAGCCGAAGCAGACGAAAAAATGGCGGCATAGCCCGCCATTTTTATGTCGAACAACTATATCTACGCTGGATTTGGCAGATGCCTCTCTGCTATCTCCGGGACTCGCGCACTCTCTCAAGGAACTCCTCGTAGGTGCCCCTGAAGTCGTAGAAGCGGCCCTGGGAATCCAGAAGGATGAAGCGGTTGGCGACCGTCTGGATGAACTCGCGGTCGTGAGACTGAAAGAGCAGTGCGCCCTTGAACCGGATCAGCGCGGTGTTCAGGGCCTGGACGGACTCCATATCCAGGTGGTTGGTCGGGTCGTCGAAGATCAGGAAGTTGGAGGGGTCCATCATCATCTTGGTCAGCTTCAGGCGCACCTTCTCGCCGCCGGAGAGGACCTTGACGCTCTTGAGCGCCTCCTCGCCGGAGAAGAGCATGCGGCCCAGATAGCCGCGGATGTAGCTGTCCAGCTGCTCCTTGGAGTAGGGGCGCAGGTAGTCGACCAGGCTGTCCTTCACCCCGTCGAACTCGGCCAGCGAGGCCTGGAAGTAGTCTCTCTTGGTGGTGATGCCGAACTTGAAGCTACCCTGATAGGCGTCGGTCCTGCCGCCCAGGACCTCAAACAGGGCGGTCACGATCGAGGTGTCGTCGGTGATGAAGGCGATCTTGTCGTGGTTGCGCATGGTGAAGTTCAGATCCTTGAACTTGCCCTCGACCGCCAGGTGGTGAACCTCCAAAACCTCGTTGCCGATCTCCCGCTCGGGACGGAAGTCGATGTAGGGATAGCGGCGGGAGGAGGGCTTGATATCGGCGATGGTGATGCGGTCGAGCATCTTCTTGCGCGAGGTGGCCTGGCGCGACTTGGCCGCGTTGGCCGCGAAGCGGGCGATGAACTCCTTAAGCTCAGCCGCCTTCTCCTCGGCCTTGCGGTTCTGGTCGCGCAGCTGGCGCTGAGCCAGCTGGCTCGCCTCGTACCAGAAGTCGTAGTTGCCCACGAACGGGGTGATCTTGCCGTAGTCGACATCGAGGATCTGCGTGCAGACCTTGTTGAGGAAGAAGCGGTCGTGCGAGACGACCAGGACGGTCTTCTCGTATCCGGCCAGATACTCCTCCAGCCAGTCGGCCGCCAGGGCGTCCAGACCGTTGGTCGGCTCGTCCATGACCAGGATGTCGGGCTCGCCGAAGAGAGCCTGGGCCAGAAGGACCTTGACCTTGACCTTCTCGTCCAGGTCGCCCATGACCGCGTCGAAGAAGCGGGACTCGACTCCGAGGGAGGAGAGCAGGGTCTCGATCTGGGTATCGGCCTCCCAGCCGCCCAGCTCGGCGAACTCGCCCTCGAGCTCGCCGGCGCGCACACCATCCTCGTCGGTGAAGTCGGGCTTGGCGTAGAGGGCATCCTTCTCCTTCTGAATCTCGATCAGGCGCGGGTTGCCCAGCATGACCGTCTGGCGGACGGTCTCGCTATCGAAGGCGTTGTGGTCCTGCCTCAGGACCGCCATCCTTTCGGGCTGGTCGTCGAAGATCTGGCCGAAGGTCGGCTCCAGCTGACCCGAGAGGATGCGCAAGAGGGTCGACTTGCCCGCGCCGTTGGCGCCGATGATCCCGTAGCACTCGCCGGGCTTGAAGGTCAGGTTGAAATCCTTGAAGAGGACCCGACCGCCAAATTGCATGCCCAGGTTGACTGCTGTCAGCATCAGATCACCTACCTGTCCAGGGGGACGGCATCCAAGTCGGCCAGCAGCTGGGGCAGCTCGTCCAGGCTCTCCAGGGTCGCGCCCGAGGCGCCCTCATGGCCGCCGCCGCGGTACTTGGAGGCCACGCCGTTGACCTTCTTGCGGTTGGAGCGGAGCGAGACGCGCCAGACGCCCGCCTGGGCATCCTCGGTGGTCGAGACGGTGGCATAGATTCCCTCGACCCCACGGAACTCGTTGACGTAAATCTTGCCCTCGCCGGGGAGGATGTCCATCCGCTTGCAGTCCTCATCGGTCAGGGTGTAGTAGGCGGTGCCGCCCGGAGTGATCTTGGTGTTATTGAGGACGTACTTGCGGACCTCGACATCCTTGAGGGTCTTGGCGTACATCCGGTCGTAGAAGTCCTGCAGGTCGAAGCCGGTATCGATCAGGTCGGCCGCCACGCGCAGGGTGGCGCCGTCGGTGTCGGGATAGAGGAAGCGACCGGAGTCGCCGACCATGCCGGCGTAGAGGTAGTAGGCCGCCTTGGAGGACAGGACGTACTTGCGGCTCCGAGACAGGGCGAAGAGTGCGACGATCTGCGAGGCGGCGACGATGTGGTCGTAGACGATGTTGAGGTTGCCGTAGGGATCGACGTTGGGGTGGTGGTCGATCTTGATGACGTAGTCAGCCTTGTCGATGACGGAAGCCGAGATGCGGGCAGTGGTGGCCGTGTCGGTCACGATCGCCAGGAAGGGACCGCGGTTGATCCACTCCTCATCAACGACCTCGGGCTCGGGGAAGAGGGAGGGGACGAAGCTGCGGTTGGTCTCGCCGGGATAGCGGACATCCTTGTTGGGGAAGTTGTCCTTGATCCAGGTGTACATACCCATCTGCGAACCGAAGGCGTCGTAGTCGGGGATCACGTGGCGGAAACAGATGATGCGGTCGTACTGCTTGATCTTGGCCAGGACCTGCTTGAACTCGTTGTGCAGGCGCTTGAAATCACTCTTTTCCATAGATAGCTAACTCTCCTGATTTGGACACCACAAAACTGTGTCCTTTTCCTTATAGAGTTTACAGGGTTAGAGACAATTATTTGACCTGTAAAAATCACCTTGAAAGAGGTTTTCTCTCCATCTTTCTGAACCCGTCAGATACTCGATGAAGGTCAGTTGAAGAGGACTTCTCCCACCTGAGCCGATAAAAATTGCACTCTCTATGATAAAATTCCATTTTGCTGGCCCCGTAGCTCAGTTGGATAGAGCAACTGCCTTCTAAGCAGTGGGCCGACGGTTCGAATCCGTCCGGGGTCACCACTTAAGAGGAAAAACCTGTAATGCCTCGGCGTTATAGGTTCTTTTTTTATTCGATTTTATCGATGGGTACTCGCTGTATCGCATTGAATAGACGGCGAGCCAAATTCATGTTTGAGCAACCAGTATTTCTTCTCCACATTAGCTAATTAGCACAAAGAAACAACTTCTTTATCTCATAACATACTCAAGTCTTTAAAACATTCTCATTACCGCCTCTCGGGCGCCACGATGCGATAGATTGCTGCTCCGAAGGGCTCCATCTGGTTGGCATCCGACCGCGTGTTGGAGAGCACCAGAACCCTGGGCATATCCAGAACCTCGTCGGGAATGTTCTGCGCCTTGGTGGAGAGGTTGACTAGGGTGAGGCTGGCCTCATCTCCCGCCCGCCTCACCAGGCCGATCATCCCATCGGGCAGGCCATCCAGGAATTCGACCGAGCCCGCATAGAGCGGCGTGAAGCTGTAGCGGAGCACGACCAGGCGGCGGAAGTAGCCAAGGACCGAGGCGTTGGACTTCTCCTCGTGGTCGACATTGATAGCATCCGAGGTGGGGTTGAACTTCTGCCAGGGGGTCACATCGGGATCGGTGAAGCCGTGGCCGCGGTAGCCGTTGAAGGCCATCGGGGCACGAGGGTCGTCCCGGCCCACGCTCCGCGCTAAGCGCCAGGCGAGGCGCTTGGACGGGATGAACTTTCGAAAGAAGCTGTACATGTTCCGAGCCACGACATCGTGGGACTCCTCATACTTCAGCTTGGGATAGTCCACCGCCCCCAACTCCTCGCCCTGATAGACGATGATTCCGCCCTTGAGGGAGAAGAGGAGGGTCAACAGCGCCTCGCTGGCCCCCTCGCGGTCCGCCCCCAGAGGGACGAGCTTCCCCACCGAGCGGTGCTGGTCGTGGTTCTCGAAGTAGTTGGCGCTGAAGACGTCGCTGGTCTGCCACTCCCTCAGAATCTTCTCCAGGCGGGCGGGACGCGCGGACCGGTTGGACAGGAGGCCATTAGCCTTCATCAGGTCGAAGGAGATGACCGCATCCAGCTCGCCGTCCATGAAGGCTTTTGCCTCCTCCGAGTCCACGCCGAAGCACTCGCCGATCAGGACGCCGCCCCGGGGTTCGATCACGTCCTGGCGCAGCTTCTTGAGGATCGCGTGACAGCCGGGCTGGGCGATGAAGTGCTCGTGGCCGCGGGGGAGCTCCATCTCGGCCAGGCGCATCCTTCCTCCGTCCTCGAACGAGTTCTTATAGATCTCCGAGATCACGTCCATCCTGAAGCCGAAGACGCCCCGGTCCATCCAGAAGCGCATGATGTCCTCGACCTCGGCCAAGACGGCCGGATTCGCCCAGTTCAGGTCCGGCTGCTCGGGGGCGTAGAGGTGCAGATAGTACTGGCCGTCCGGCAGGCGGGTCCAGGCCGAGGTCTGAAAGACCGTGGTCCAGTTGTTGGGGGCGCGCTTGCCCTTCTTTCCCTTTCCGGGGCGAAAGATGTAGTAGTCCCGATACTTCGAGGAGGGGTCCCTCAGGGCCTCCTGAAACCAGGGGTGCTGATTCGAGGTGTGATTGACCACCAGGTCCATGATGACCTTGATCTGGCGCTTGTTGCACTCGGCGATCAGCCGGTCGAAGTCCGCCAGCTTGCCGTAGCGGGGATCGACGCCCTTGTAGTCGGACACATCGTAGCCCATATCCACCATGGGCGAGGGGTAGATGGGCCCGAGCCAGATGGCGCCGACACCGAGGGAGTCGATATAGTCCAGCCGCTCGATCAGGCCCTGCAGGTCGCCAAAGCCATCGCCGTCACCGTCTGAGAACGAGGCCGGATACACCTGATAGATCGGATTGCGCTGAAGAAATTCCCTGCCGGTCATGAGCCTGTCCTCCCAACTATCTAATATCATATTCTCATCCGGCTCCGGCATGCTCCGGGGCAGGCAAGGAGGAACCAAATATGAAGAATGGCGAAGCTGACAAGCTCATCTATCAGATCTTTCCCCGCAACTACTCCGAGGAGGGCACTCTCAAGGCGGTCACCCAAGACCTGGACCGCCTAAAGAATCTGGGCGTCGACATCCTCTATCTGATGCCGGTCCAGCCCATCGGCAAGGTCGGGCGCAAGGGCACCTGGGGCTCGCCCTACGCCATCTCCGACTTCACCGCCATCAACCCCGATCTGGGCACCTGGGACGACCTGGCCGAGCTGGCCCAGGCCGCGCACCAGCGCGGCATGCGCCTGATCGTCGACCAGGTCTTCAACCACACCTCGCGCGACTCGGTCCTCATCGCCTCCCACCCCGACTTCTACTGGCACGATAGGGAGGGCCATCTGGGCAACAAGGCCGGCGACTGGTCCGACGTCTACGACCTGGACCACACCAATCCCGCCCTGGAGGAGTACCTCATCGGCGTGCTGGACAAGTTCCTCGCCCACGGCATCGATGGCTTCCGCTTCGATGTCGCCTCCCTCATCCCCACCTCCTTCTTTAGGAGCTTCACAGCCTTTGCGAAGGAGAAGTATCCCGATAGGGGCCTCATCATGCTGGCCGAGTGCATCGACACGCCCTTCATCCTGGCTACCCGCAAGGACGGCTTCAATGCCGACTCCAACTCCGAGCTCTACGACGCCGGCTTCAACCTCTTCTACTGCTACGGCAGCTTCGCCTGGTTCCATGACTACATCACCGACTTCGACGAGCGCAAGCTCTGGGCCTACCGCGCAGCTCTGACCATGGAGGAGGCCAACCTCCCCGCCCGCGGTTGTGCGGTGGTGCGCAACCTCGAGAATCACGACCAGCCCCGCTTGGCCTCCTATTCGACCTGCGAACACCTGCGCCGCAACCTGCTGACCTTCACCTTCTTCACCAAGGGACCCGGCTGGCTCTATGCCGGCGAGGAGGTCGGCTGCGACCACCTGCCCAACCTCTTCGAGAAGGACCCTGTCGACTTTGCCCAGCCCGAAGCTGAAGCCTGGCTAGCCTTCACCAGGAAGCTCATCGCGCTGAAGCGGCGCGAGCACAACCTCCACCTGATCACGACCACGTTCCCCCAGAGCGAGGGGCTGACCCTGGTCTGCATCAATCACTTCGACGACGGCCACCGCGAAGTCGGCATCTTCAACCTCTCCGAGCAGCCTCAGCCCCTGCCCAGAGGTCTTCTCGAGGGCCACGAAGCCAAGGATCTCCTCACCGGCCAGACGGTCGATGTCGACCAGCTTCCCGCCACCTTCACCGAGCCCCTCTGGCTGGAGTTCTAAGGTGCTTGTATAGTGCAATCGAACTTAAGAAAGCTGGCCAGCTTTCTTAAGTTCCCCCCGTCCCTTAATAGAATAGGGGGT
>CALVYN010000041.1 GCA_944372245.1 uncultured Bacilli bacterium | reverse complement strand
GATGCTCAAGGAGACCGGGGCCCTGCTCAAGGAGGAGGTCATCGAGCACTCCTACCCCGTGGACGCCCGAAACGGCAACCCCCTGATCTTCCGCACCGCGCCCCAGTGGTTCTGCTCCCTGGACCGCATCCGCCAGCAGCTGCTGGACCAGTGCGACAAGGTCGAGTTCGTCCCCTCCTGGGGCAAGGTGCGCCTGAAGAATATGCTGGAGGACCGCGGCGACTGGTGCATCTCGCGCCAGCGCGCTTGGGGTGTCCCCATCCCCGTCATCTACTGCGAGGATGGAACGCCTGTGACCGAGCCTGAGGTCTTCGCTAACATCGAGGCTCAGGTCCGCGAGAAGGGCTCCAACTGCTGGTACGACCAGCCGGCCGAGTCCTTCCTGCCTGCGGGCTATACCAACCCCCACAGCCCCCACGGCAAGTTCACCAAGGAGCAGGACATCCTCGACGTCTGGTTCGACTCCGGCTCCTCCTGGCTCAACGCCGAGGTCAACCGCGGCATGCCCTATCCCGCCGATCTGATCATCGAGGGCAACGACCAGTATCGCGGCTGGTACAACGCCTCGATGATCATCTCGGTCGCCCTCAACGGCATCACCCCCTACAAGAAGGTGCTGACCAACGGCTTCATCGTCGACCAGAACGGCCAGAAGTTCTCCAAGTCGAAGAAGAACGGCATCTACCCCGAGGCCATCTGCAACAACTACGGCGCCGACGTCTTCCGCCTCTGGGTCGCCTCGATCGACTACTCCACCTCGGAGATCTCCCTGACCCAGGACCTGCTAAAGAGCGTGGCCGAGGAGTATCGCCGCATCCGCAACACCTTCAAGTTCATGCTGGCCAACCTCTTCGACGACGAGACCACCCGGTTCGATCCTGCCACCCCCGTCCAGCTGGGTCTGGCCGACCGGCTGATCCTCAACCGCCTGGCCCAGGTCGTCAGCCGGGTCCGCGCCGCCTATGAGAGCTACGACTTCCTGGCCGCGGCGACCGAGCTGTTGACCTTCATCGTCTCCGACCTGTCCAGCTGGTACCTAGACATCTCCAAGGACATCCTCTACTGCGACCAGCCCGACTCGACCCGCCGCCGCGCCGTCCAGCACGTCCTCTATCACCTCGTGCGCAACCTGGCCCTGATGTACACCCCCATTATCCCCTTCACCGCCGACGAGGCCTATGCCGACCTGCCCGGCGAGAAGAAGGAGTTCGCCAACCTCGACCGCTTCCAGGACCTGCCCATCGACAGCCAGCTCAGCGAGCTGTACAAGGACTTCACCCGCCTGCGTGCCAGCGCCAACCGCGCCGTCGAGGCCGCCAAGGCGGCCGGAGAGGCCCTCAAGTCCGCCAGCGAGGCCGTCATCACCCTGCCCGCCGACGACGCTTCCGTCCAGGCCCTGCTGGCCCAGGTCAGCCCCGCCGAGCTGGCCAGGATGCTGGGCTGCGCCCGCATCCAGACCGGTGCGGACTTCGCCGCCAGCAAGGTCGCCGCTGAGCGCTGCGACCGCTGCTGGGCCTACTTCGACCAGCTGATCACCCGCCCAGAGGGCCACATGTGCGAGCGCTGCGCTGCCGCCTTCGACCGCGCGGTGCAGGAGGAGAGCGATGGCCGCTAACGAGCCCCGGCCCAAGCTGACCCGCGAGGCGGTGCGGCGCACCACCATGACCGCGGCCAAGAGCTTCCTCCACTTCATCCGCAAGGGCGGCTACGTCCTCTTCATCGCCTTCTTCCTCGATCTGATCACCAAGCTGGCCTTCCAGGCCAGCTTGGAGGTGGGCGAGCGCATCCCCCTGATCAGCGATGCCGACGGCAACAACATCCTGGGCCTGACCCTGACCTACAACACCGGTATGGGCTATGGGTTCCTGGAGGGGCAGCGGGCTCTATTAGCTACCCTCTCCGGCGTAGCGGGAGCCATCATGGTGGCCTATCTCATCTACCACTTCGACCGCAAGAGCTGGCCCCTGCGCTACGGCCTCTACCTGATGATCGCCGGATGCTTTGGCAACTTCATCGACCGGGCCTTCTACCCCCAGGGCGTCATCGACTGGATCCAGATCGGCAACTCCTACTGGCCCTCCGCCTTCACCTTCGTCTGCAACATCGCCGACATCGCGCTGACCGCCGGCGTGATCGTCCTCATCGTCGGTCTGATCGTGGTCTACGCCAAGGAGGAGATCCGGGCTAGGAAGGCTCAGGCGGTGCGCCAGGAGAACAGCGCCTCCGAGACTATGAAGGACACCCCCGAGGAGGTGACCGACACCAGCGAGGACGAGGACTATATCGACTCCGACGTCTCCGCCCTGGATAGCGCCCTCCAGGAGAAGCCCGAGGAGAAGAAGCCCAGCGAGGAGAGAAAGGACGCTGACGATGCCAGTGAAAAGAGAGATTGAGACCGAGCTTCTGGGGCGCTTGGACGAGGTCCTGGCCCAGGAGGCCAACATCTCCCGCGCCATCGCCCAGAGGGTGATAAAGGGCGGAATCACCGTCGATGGCAAGGCGGTGGATAAGCCCTCCTTCCGCCTCAAGGGCGGCAAGCACACCCTGCGCTTCATCCCCTTACCCCCGCCCGAGACCACCGTCAAACCCAACGCCGACATCCAGATCGAGACCGTCTACGAGGACGACAGCCTGATCGTCTTCAACAAGCCTCGGGGCCTGGTGGTCCACACCGCCCCCGGCCACAGCGCGGACACCCTGGTCAACCTGCTGGTCACCCGGAGCGAGGACTTCGCCTTCGATGCGGAGACGATGCAGGGTGGTCGCCCCGGCATCGTCCACCGCCTGGACAAGGACACCTCCGGCCTCCTCCTGGTGGCCAAGACCCCCAAGGCCCTGGCCTCGCTCCAGGAACAGATCAGGGTCCACGCCGTGCGGCGCACCTATCTGGCCCTGACCTACAACGAGGCCCAGGAGGACCGCTTCACGGTCGATGTCCCCCTTCTCAAGCCCACCCACGAGCAGCACCGAGCCCTCCCCTCGCCCAAGGGCCATCCCGCCATCACCCACTTCGAGCGCATCTGGGCTAGGGGTGGCCACTCCCTTCTGAGGTGCGAGCTCGAGACGGGCCGCACCCACCAGATCAGAGCTCACCTGGCCTACATCGGCCTGCCGGTGGTCGGCGACCCGCTCTATGGGACCCGGCACGAGCCCCGCTTCGATCAGGGACAGCTCCTCCACGCCTACCGCATCGAGTTCACCCATCCCGTCACCGGCGAGCGGATGACCTTCTACGCCCGCATGGACGAGGCGCTCAAGAGGGCGATCGAAGAGCTGTACAACGAGTAGTTGGAGATTTAGATAGACGCCTGAATCCTCAGAGGTTCAGGCGTTTTTCACATAAAAAGACTGCACATGATCCCGAATAGATATCAGGATGGGTGCAGTGTTTTATCGGCAAAGCAACTTTAACTAATCTGATTCAGTGTTCTGATACTTGCTAGCGTTTCTAAAGAAGCGCTTGACGTAGTGGAGGGTCTTCTCCAGGCCGTTGCGGGCGATGCTCTCCTGGAAGGAGCGGTCGGCGTCGCGGGTGGCGCCCTTGGAGATGGTCATACCGAGGTCCTTCTCCATCCGGTCCCAGTAGAGGAGGAAGCGATAGCGGGCGATGACCGAGGCGATGGCGACCGAGGGATAGTGGCTCTCGCCCTTGGTGGAGAAGATGATCGGGTTGGCGATCAGCTGGTCGCCGGCGTAGCGGCGATAGATGGGCGCGGGCTCGAACTGGTCGACGAAGACGGTGATATCGTCGCTGAGGCCGTACTTCTTCTTTAGGAGCATGTGGGCGTGGTTGTGCAGCTTGACCAGGGCCCGGTGGGTGGAGACGCCCTTGGCGACCAGGTCGGAGAGCTTGTCGGGGGTGTAGCCGATGGTGACGCTCTCGAACTTCTCCATCAGCTTGGGACCGATCTCCATCATGTGGGCGTCGGTCAGCTTCTTGGAGTCGCGGACGTTCAGGGTGTTCAAGAGCTCAAGCTGGTCGGGCTGAAAGTAGACCGCCGTGGCGACCATCGGGCCGAAGAAGTCGCCGACGCCGACCTCGTCGGAGCCGATCTGCTCGCCGACATCGGCGAACTGGGCCTGGGAGGAGGTGACGATGGCCGCGGGGTCGGCCACGAAGATCTGGGCCTCCAAAACCGCCTTCTGACCCCCGCTGAAGACGATGGTGAAGACGTTGGGATTCTTGGTTCGATATCCTTTCACCTGGACCTTGTCGGGCGTGACGGCCTGAAAGAGGTCGTAGGGGCGCTTGGCATCGGTGATGATCTCGGCCCCGTAGAAGTCGGCGATCTCCTGGGCCTTCGCGGCGGAGACTTTTATCTTGACGCTCTCCATAAGAGATATCCTCCATCGAAATCGGCACGGATCTAGTCTACTATCCCAAAGGCGGATGCGGGGGCGTGCGAGACGGAACTCGCAGACCTCACCTCCCAACCCCATAAGAGAGTAATGTACGTGAGGCGAGCGATGTAAGAAAATATAGAATGTTTGCCAGAGAGGAGAGAACCATGATCAGAGCCTGCCTATTCGATTTCGATGGGACGATCGCCGACACTGCCCCCACGATCATCTTCACCTTCCACGCCACCTTCGAAGAGACCGGGCTAGCCGACTGCACCGACGACCAGATCAGGGCCACCATCGGCCTGCCCCTGAATACCTCGTTCATGGTTCTCCACCCCGAGATCGACCCAGAGAGAGCCCCGGAGCTGTGCGAGGTCTACCGGAAAATCTACACGGCCCGGGCCTTCAAAAAGCTCGTCATGTATCCCCACATCGAGGAGACACTCAAGCGCTGCCAGGCGCAGGGGATGAAGCTGGCCGTGGTCTCCTCCAAGCGGACGGAGATGATCGCCCAGATGACCCAGACCCTGGGTATCGATTCCCTCTTTTCGGTCCTCTTGGGCGAGGACGCGGTCCTAAACAAGAAGCCCGCCCCCGACATGGCCCTCAAGGCGCTCGAGCTCCTCGGTGGCATCCCAGCCGACGAGGCGGTGGTCATCGGCGACTCCGCCTACGACATCGAGATGGGCGAGAGGGCGGGTTGCCACACCATCTGGGCCGCCTACGGCTACGGCACCGAGGAGGCGGTCGGCCCGAAGAACCCCGATCGCATCGCCAGAGCCCCGGAGGATGTCTGGGGCCAGATCGCCGCGCTGTCAGGTATCAAAGAAGCGGTTTAACCGGGGCGCCAATTCAACAATCTAACAGGAGTAGAAGAAGATGGATAAGCAGCTAGAAGGTGAGATACAGAAGATCGTTACGAGCTTTAAAACCTATTTTGCCTCGGGGAAGAACGCCGTCGACGACAGCCTGGTCGCCCGCTTGGACAACCCCGGTGAGATCGAGCGCCTCCACGCCTATCTCAGGGAGGCGGAGAAGGCCGGGAGCCAGGGCTGCAGCCTGAACGTGCTCGCCGTGTCCGACCTGACCGATATCATGGCCATCCTCCACGGCCCCCAGAGCCTGCAGGTCGAGGACTTTCTGATCCTTCGAACCTTCACCGCGGCCCTCAGCGACGCTAGGGAGCGCTTCAACCTCGGAGCGGAGTATCCCCTCCTCACCGACCTGGCGCTGGACATCCAAAAGACCACGCTCTTAGACCGCATCCTCGAGGCCACCTTCTCCCAGGAGGGCGAGATCCTCGACACCGCCTCGAACCAGCTGGCCCAGATCCGCCGGGAGCTCAGGGCGGTATCGGCCCAGTGCGCCAGCGCCATCAACCGTCTGCGCGACCGCTATCGCACCCACCTGGCCCTGCCCGACCCGGCCATCAGAAACGGGCGGGAGACCCTCGCGGTCAAGACCGGCGAGAAGGGGTTCGTCCCCGGCATCGTCATCGACCGGTCAAAGACCGGAGAGACCCTCTTCGTCCTCCCCTACGAGCTCTTAGAGCTGGAGAACAAGCGGGAGAAGCTCATCGGGGAGGAGCAGGCCGAGATCGACCGCATCCTGATGCGGCTGACCAACCTCTTTCGCGAGCACCTGCCCGAGCTGGAGCGGGACTACTACGCCTACAACATGCTCGACGCCATCCTGGCCCGGGTCAACTTCGGTCACAGCTACGACGGCTGCATCGCCAGCCTCGACGCTCAGACCCTGCACCTGAGGGATTTCATCCACCCGCTGATCGAGCTGGAGCGGGCGGTGCCAAACAGCCTGGACCTCGGTTCCTCGGCCCCTCGCGTGCTCATCATCTCCGGCCCCAACGCCGGCGGTAAGTCGGTCATGCTCAAGGCGGTCGCCCTGGCGGCTGTGATGAACCAGATGGGCCTGATGGTCCCCGCCAGGGAGGCAACCCTGCCCTGCTTCGACCACGTCTTCGTCCTGACCGGCGATTCCGAGTCGCTCGCGGGCAACCTCTCCTCCTTCTCCGGCCACCTCAAGGGCTTAAAGGAGATGTACGAGCAGGCCACGCCCCGCTCGCTCATCCTCGTCGATGAGATCGGTCAGGGCACCGCGCCGGAGGACGGCGAAGCCATCGGCTACGCCTTCATCCAGCACGTCCTCGCCCTGAGAGCTTTCGCCTGCTTCACCACCCACTACGACGGGCTGAAGAAGATGGCCGCCGAGCGGGATGACATCCTCTCGGGCGCTATGGAGTTCTCCCAAAGAGATCTCAAGCCGACCTTTTGCTTCCTCTCGGGCGCCGTGGGCCACTCCTACGCCTTCGAGGTGGCGGCCCAGTCGGGCATCGCCCCCGCGCTGATCGACGACGCCAAGGCCTACAAGGCCTCCCTGGGCAAGCTGGACCTCGAGAAGCTCGAGCAGGAGCTGACCGCCAAGATCCAGCACAGCAACGAGCTGGAGCACCGCCTCAACGAGCGCCTGGCCGAGGCCAACCGCCTGATCGCCAAAAGGGAGAATGCCATCAAGGCCCTGGACGAGCAGCGAGAGAACATCCGCCGCAAAGCCGACGCCAAGGTCAACGACGCGGCCAAGCGCCGCATCGAGGACCTCGACCGCCTGTGGAAGGCCGGCCAGACCAAGGACCTCCCCTTCAACGAGCGCGCTCGCATCAAGGGCGAGCTGAGAAAGGCGGGCGGCCTGGAGGCGGAGGAGAACACCGCCGGCACCGCCAGCGCCGAGCTCAAGCCCGGCGACATCGTCGTCTATCAGGGGATGACAGGCACCCTGGAGTCCGTCTCCAAGAACCGGGCCCGCTTCACGGCCAACGGGATTACCTTCACCGTCGACCCCTCCCAGCTGCGCCGCTCGGATGCGAGCCGGATCAGCATCCCGCGCCGGTCGGGCTCCAGCATCGACCGCATCCTGACCGACCGAGCTGCGCACACCACCACCCGGCTCAACATCATCGGCATGACGGTAGCCGAGGCCATCCCCGTGGTCGACAAGTTCCTCTCCGATGCGGTCATGGCCCACCTCTCCCAGGTCACCATCGTCCACGGCATGGGCACCTTCGCCCTGCGCAACGGCATCTGGGACCACCTCAGGCGCGTCAAGATCGTCAAGAGCTTCCACGAGGCCGGGGAGAGCCAGGGCGCCATGGGCGCCACGGTCGTCGACCTGAGGTAGCCGCCGATGAACGAGATCATCCAGCGCAAGATCCAGCTCCTGCCCGACCGCCCCGGCTCCTATCAGATGAAGGATGCCCGCGGGACGATCATCTACGTGGGCAAGGCCAAGTCCCTGGTCAAGAGGGTCAAGCAGTATTTCACGCGCCCGCAGGTGGGCAAGGTGGCGCGCATGGTGGCCGAGATCGCCGACTTCGACATCATCGAGACCAGCTCGGAGAAAGAGTCTCTACTTCTAGAAATCAACCTCATTCAAAAGTATTATCCAAAATATAACATCCTCCTCAAAGACGGAAAGATGTATCCCTATATCGCCGTCAGGAAGAACGGGATGCCCCAGCTGAAGATCGCCCACAAGCCCAACGATCGGAAGAACTACGACTACTTCGGCCCCTACCCCAACTCCTCGGCCGCCTACAAGGTCATCGACATCCTCAACATGTGCTATCCCATCATGGAGGCGGGACGGAGCAAGGACTCCTCCAACCTCTATCTCTACCTCCACGAGCTGATGTATCCCGAGCAGGCCAAGGGCAGCAAGGTCGACCCCGAGTTCGTGCGCCGGCGCGTGGTCGCCTTCCTCAAGGGCGACACCTCCGAGGTGATCGCCACCTACCGCAAGCAGATGGTCCAGGCCGCCGAGGACCTCAACTTCGAGCGGGCGGCCGACCTCAAGCACAAGATCGAAGACATCGAGAGCACGACCCAGTCCCAGAAGATCATGATGAAGGACCGCGTCGACCGCGATGTCTTCGCCTACTCCACCCGCGAGGGCTACATCGCCATGCTCTTCCTCCTCTACCGCAAGGGCGTGCTCCTGGGCAAGAACCTCTACGTGGAGGAGATCAGCGAGGAGCTCGAGGACGAGCTGTCCTCGGCCATCGTCCAGTTCTACTCCTCACACCCCAAGCCCAAGGAGCTGATCCTGGCTGACAAGAGCCTGGCCGAGGAGCTGTCCGCCGCTCTGGAGATCGATGTCACCGTCCCCACCCGGGGCATGAAGAAGGACCTCCTGTCCATGGCTCTGGAGAACGCCAAACAGGGCCTGGACCAGCACTTTATGACCGCTAGGCTGGAGGATGATGTCCTGGCTCTGCTCGGCCAGCTCCAGGAGCAGCTGCACATGGACCATCCCCCTCTGGAGATCGAGCTGTTCGACAACGCCCACACCCAGGGCCAGGACGCCATCGGCGGCATGGTCACCTTCGTCAACGGCCAGCGCGCCCCCGAGCTCTACCGCCGCTTCAACATCCAGCAGCCCAACCGCGCCGACGATATGGCCTCGATGCGCGAGGTCATCTACCGCCGCTGCTCCCGCATCGTCCACGACAACCTCAAGGCCCCCGACCTGATCATCGTCGATGGCGGCGAGATCCAGGTGACCGCCGCCAGGGAGGCGATGGATGCGGCCGGCATCCAGGGCGTCAAGCTGGCCGGCCTGGTCAAGAACGACAAGCACGAGACCAACGCCCTGATGGATGGCGACACCGGCGAGCTCATCCCCCTGGACAAGCGCTCGCCCCTGTTCTTCCTCCTGATGAGGATGCAGGACGAGGTCCACCGCTACGCCATCACCGCCCATCGGGGCAAGCGGGCCAAGTCGCTCTTCTCCACCTTCTTCGACGACATCCCCGGCGTCGGCCCCAAACGGCGGGAGCGGCTTCTGGATGCCTACCCGACCATGGAGTCCCTCTTCTCGGCCAGCATCGGCGAGCTGGAGCAGCTCACCGACGCCCGCTCCGCCCAGGCCATCGCCGCCAAGATCGCCCAGTTGAAGTCGGAGCGCCAGCGCATCGACGACTCGGTGGCCAAGGCCCAGCACCGGGGCGAGAAAGCGGCTGAATCTGGCTCTTTCCACTCCTCGGATTCAGGTTTAGAATAACGGCGCTCTGCGGTTTCGTTCTCTCAAGGGGCAGTGAAGGTATCATCCGTCACAGGCGACCGTTCGGTCGGAAGACCGGACGTGCATAGCAAGTTTCCTCTGGTGGCGTCAGGCCGGAGGCAGAGGATGAAGTGATCCTCGGGCGTCCAAACATTTCTAGCTATGCCGTTTCAGCGGCAGCCGTGAGGTGATTTTATGCATTCCCTTTTTAGAAATCTGAAGAAGTTTTTTGAATCCTATGTCGACTATGCCCTCCTGGGCTTTTCCATCCTCATGGGCGCGATCGCCCTGATCCTGCAGTTCGGCTTCGGCCT
>CALVYN010000040.1 GCA_944372245.1 uncultured Bacilli bacterium | reverse complement strand
TCCTCCTGCCCGCATACTCCTTGGACTTCAGCTTCTCCTTATTCTCAGGGTTGTTTGCGAGGGCGTCGATGTAGGCCATCATGGGGTAGATCTTAGCCTCCTCCTGGTGCTTGCGCCTAAACCGCGCGGCGACCTCCTTCGCCAGATTCCTCTGGAACTCGTCGAAGCGATACGGGGTCTGCGGATCGATGATGTCCCGCATCGTGACCAGGCTGGCGGTCCCCATCTCCTCGAGCATCTCGAAGGGGGTTCGGTTCAGGTGCTCGCAGATGTTCTTGTAGGCCTGCATCGTGGCGATGGCGTCATCCAGGGCGCGGTGGTAGCGGATGGAGCCATCGGGCCTACCGTATTCAGCTGCCGCCTTATCCAGCGAGATGACCTGGTTGTCGTTGTACTTGGTGTACATCGTCTGGACGTCGATGGCTGCGATGTCGGGGGTGTCGATGCGGGTCTGCGCCAGATATCGCTGGAAGCCGTAGTCGACATAGCGCAGGTCTTGGGAGACCGCAAAGCCGAAGATTAGGGTCTCGGGGGAGCGGAGGAGCCTGTCCAGGGTCGGGATGAACTTGTCCAGCTCCGGCTGGAGGCGGTAGGTGCGGTAGTTGTTGGCCTCGTAGGTCAGATGGATGCGGATCTGTCCGCTCCGGTCGGCCAGGTGGAAGTCGTTGATGTAGCCCCGGCCCGGATTGATGATGTACTCCCGCTGCTCCAGAGGCTTGAAGTTCGTGTCCGTGATGATATAGCCGAACTCGCAGATCTTTCCGCATCCCTCCATGCAGTTAGAGCATTCCGTATCGAAGAAGAGGAAATGCTTAATAGTAGTACTGTTGATATTCTTAACGAATTTCTTGTCGTCCTCTTCCCGCCTCCTATTTTCCTCGACCAACTTGAAGGAATCGAGGGCGGAGTAGGAGGTCGCCTGGTCTCTGGGGTCATCCAGAAAGTCTGTCGCACTGAGTTCCAAGCGCTTGATCAGGGCCTTCAGGGCCCCGAGGTAGATTTTTGCGAGCTCCGTGGCATCGTAGCTCTTCTCCAGGTCCAGATCGGGGAGCAGGTACTTAAGGATAGATTTGGTGGGCTGGACCGCGCTGAAGCCCTGGGCGAAGATGGTGGTCAGGACGCCGAGGTCGAAGAAGGTGAAGTCATAACTCTCCCTCTCGTCCGCGTCGAGCTTCGCCATCAGGCTGGCGGTGGTGTAGATGGCATCGAAGCCGAGCGGCAGGATGTCGGAGGCGATGATGTTGCCTAGCAGGTGGCGGGTCTCATCGATATCGGCCTCGGCGCTGATGGCGAAGGTGGTCTGGGGGTTGAGCTCGGGGTCGGTGACGATGGCGCAGACATCGCCTGCGGCACCTCTGGCGATGATGGCATATCTGTCGGGCATGGCGTTCCTCCTCTCTGTTTTTACCTTTTTATTCTAGCCATCTAGCCTTTTCTTACCACGATTGAAATTTGATATTCTCTACCTATCTGGAGGGTGTGATGGAACTTCAGGTTAACAATCTGACCAAGAGCTTCAATCTGAGCTGGACCCAGCGGCGGCAGCGGGGCGATGGCTCGAGGAAGCTGGTCGCTGTCTCGGGGCTGTCTCTGGCGCTGCACCCGGGGCAGATCTACGGCCTCCTGGGCCCCAACGGCGCGGGCAAGACCACCGCGCTCAGGTGTATCGCCACGCTGATCGAACCCGATAGCGGCACCATCGAAGCCGATGGAAAGGACGTGCACTCCGACCTGGCTCAGTATCGCCGGCACGTGGGTTTTATGACCTCGGAACTGAAGCTGGATGACTTCTTCACCCCGGCGTACACCATGACCTACATGGGGCGGCTGTACGGTTTGAGCGAGGAGCAGATCCAGGCCCGGCGGGCCGAGCTCTTCGCCCGCTTTGACATCGACCGCTTCGCCGACGCCAAGATCGCCAGCCTCTCGACGGGCATGAAGCAGAAGGTCAGCCTGGCGGTGAGCCTCTGCCACGATCCCGACCTGATCATCTTCGACGAGCCGACCAACGGTCTGGATATCGTCGCCACCAGGGATGTGGAGAACTATCTGGTCGAGCTGCGCCGCCAGGGCAAGACCATCCTGATCTCGACCCACATCTTCTCCCTGGTCGAGAAGCTCTGCGACCGGGTCGGCATCATCCTCGAGGGGAAGCTGGCCCTGGAGGGCGAGCTGAAGGAGCTGACCATAGAGGCGGATCTGGAGACGGTCTTCTTCGATCTGCTGGAGGGGAGGCGCTGATGTTTAGAGAGATTAAGACCGTCTTCATCAAGGAGCTGCGCCGCTTCTTCACCGACCGGCGCATCCTCGCTGGACTCTTCCTCCCCGGCATCCTTATCTTCGTCATCTACACCATCATCGGCCAGGCCATCAGCGGCCTGCAGTCGCAGGTGAGCGCGGTGGACAACACCCAGCTGAGGGTCGCCTACACGGACAATTTCGGCTCCAGCGCAGAGCCCGAGCTCATCTTCAACCTCGAGTCGGTCATCTATTCGACCTCCGACAACACCCTGGTCATCCAGGCGATAGCTCCCGATGCCATCGGACAGGCTAAGACGGATATCCGCGAGGGCCGCCTCGACCTTCTGATCGTCTATTCATCGGGCTTCGAGGATGGGTTGGAGACCTCGCAGAACAATAGCATCAGCCTCTTCTACGACGGCTCGGGCAAGGCCTCCTCCTACGTGTATAACCTCGCGGTCAGCCTGGTCGCTGAGAGCTATAACAACTATGCGGTCAACATCGAGGACGGCCAGTACGTCCAGCCCAACCTCGCCGAGGCTGACATCGAGCTGAGCCAGGCCCTGTCCTTCGTCTTCCCCATCGTCACCGTCGCCATGCTCTTCTCGGCCGTGATGACCATCTGCCCCGAATCCATCGCCGGGGAGAAGGAGCGCGGCACGATCGCCAGCCTTCTGATGACTCCGGTCCACCGCTCCAGCATCGCCCTGGGCAAGGTCTTCGCCCAGTGCGTGGCGGCCCTGGCCGGTGGCGCGGTCTCCTTTCTGGGAATCTGCCTCTCGCTGCCCAGCATGATGTTCGGCATGGACCTCGGCACCATCTTCACTCCTGGGGTCGTGATAGCTCTGCTCTTTCTGATCCTGACGACGCTCCTGCTGTTTGTCACCTCCAGCCTGGCCATCTCCGCCTTCGCCAAGACCGTGCGCGAAGCCAATGCTCTGGTCGCCCCCCTGATGGTGGTTCTGATGGTCCTATCGATCTTCCCGGCCTTCGCCGACATGACCGCCATCGGCTACGCCTTCATCCCCCTGATGAACATAATGGTCTCGATGAACATGGTCATCATGGGTGCCGAGGTGGCGGTCATGGCCCCCTATCTCGCTGTCACCATCGTCATCAACATCCTCCTCTGCGCCGGTCTGGTCTATGTCATCTGCCGCCTCTTCAACAGCGAGCGCGCGATGTTTACAAAATAAAGTTGGCAAACGTAAAAAAGATTGAATAATGCAACAGAAAAGACCGCCATCATCGGCGGTCTTTTCACTTGTTCTATCAATCCTTAGAAGCGGAGATCACCTCGGCGAGATAGCGGCCGGTGGTGCTGTTTCCATCGCTGGCAATCTGCTTGGGGGTTCCCTGGGCGATGATCCTTCCGCCGGCCTTGCCACCCCTGGGACCCATGTCGATGATGTGGTCGGCGTTGGCGATCATATCCAGGTCGTGCTCGATGACGACCACGGTGGCTCCGGCGTCGATCAGGCGCTGGAGGATGTTGATGAGGAGCCTCACATCCTTAGGGTGCAGACCGATGGTGGGCTCATCGAAGACGAAGAGCGCATCGGATTGCATCCGCCCCATTTCGGCCGCCAGCTTGAGGCGCTGCGCCTCGCCGCCGCTGAGGGAGGGTGTCGCCTCGCCCAGGGTCAGATAGCCGAGGCCCAGACCGGAGAGCACCTCGAGCTTCTGCTTGATGACCTTCACCGAGGAAAGGTGGGCCAGAGCCTGGTCGACCGTGAGGGAGAGGAGGTAGGGCAGGGTGTACGACTCGCTGCTGCCCTTGGGTGTCCAGCGGATGTCCAAGGCCTCCTTGCCGTAGCGGGAGCCGCGGCACTCGGGACAGGCCAGCTCGACATCGGGGAGGAACTGCACGTCGAGGGTGACCTCGCCGGTGCCGTCGCAGGTGGGGCAGCGAAGGCTGCCCGTGTTGTAGGAGAAGTCGCCCGCCTTCCTTCCCTTGGCCTTAGCTGCGGGGCTGGCGGCGAAGAGCTTTCTCAGGTCGTCTAGGACGCCCGAGTAGGTGGAGACGGTCGAGCGGACGTTGGCTCCGATGGGCGTGGCATCGATGAGGTTCACCCGCTGGATGCCTCCAGCCTCGACTCTGCGCACGTGGCTGGGCAGGTGGTTGCCCTCGATCGCGCTCTTGAGTCCGGGGACCAAGCTCTCGAGGATGGCGGTGGTCTTGCCCGAGCCGGAGACGCCCGTCACGGCGGTCAGACGCCCCTTGGGGATCTCGATGGTCAGCGGCTGCACGGTGTGCAGAGGGCCGGTCTCGACCACGATCTTCCCGAGGACGAAGGTATCCTCCGCTCGGCAGCGCTGGCGCGCCTCGACCCTCTGCTGGCCCGAGAGGAAGGGTCCGATCAGGGAGGTGGGGTCCGCCTCGACCTCGCTGATGGTGCCCTGGGTCAGCACGGTTCCACCGCTGGCGCCCGCCCCCGGGCCGAGCTCCACCAGGTGGTCAGCCCTCCTCAGGACGCGGGTGTCGTGGTCGACCATGACGACCGAGTTGCCGTTGGCGATCAGGTCGTCCACCATGCCCAGAAGGCCGGTGACGTTATCGGGGTGCAGGCCGATGCTGGGCTCGTCCAGGACGTAGAGGACGCCGGTGGTCTGGTTGCGGACGGCCCTGGCCAGCTGGACGCGTTGGCGCTCGCCCGTGGAGAGGGTGGCGCTGGTGCGGTCCAGGGTCAGATAACCCAGGCCGAGCTCGATCAGGCGGGCGGAGTTTCTGAGGAACTGCCCGGCGATCGTGCGGGCCATCTCGCGCATATCCTCCGGCATCTTGTCCGCCAGGGTTCGAACCCAGGCTACGCTGTCATCCAGCGTCATGGCGGTCGCCTCGGCGAGGTTTCTCCCATCCAGGATGGTGGAGCGGGCCTTGGCGCTCAGACGCGTGCCCTGGCAGGTGGGACAGTCTTCCTGCTTGAGGAACTTGGCGACGCGCTTCATGCCCGACTCGTCCTTGACCTTGGACAGGGCGTTCTCGACGGTGTGGACAGCTGAATAGTAGGTGAAATCCATCTCGGCGAACTCCTCCGTCTTCTTGGAGTGGTACAGGATGTGCTTCTTGACGGCGGGGCCGTGATAGACGATCTCCCGCTCCTCGTCGGTCAGGTCCTTGAAGGGGACATCGGTGCGGACGCCCATCGCACGGCAGATGTCGACCATCAGGGACCACATCAGGGAGTTCCAGGGGGCGACGGCTCCCTCGTCGATGGTCTTGTTCCAGTCGGGGACCAGGGTGGACTCATCGACCTTGATGGTGGTTCCCGTGCCGCCGCAGTCGGGGCAGGCACCCTCGCTGTTGAAGGCGAAGCTCTCGGCTGAGGGGCCAAAGAAGCTGACCCCGCAGGTGGGGCAGATGATCTCCTGCTCCAGAGCCACCTTGGTCGATGGCGGGCAGAGGTGGCCGTTGGGACACTGGTGGCAGCCGAGGCGGGAGAAGAGCAGCCGGAGGCTGTTGAGCAGCTCGGTGGCCGTTCCGAATGTCGAGCGGATGCCGGGCACCGCCGGGCGCTGATGGAGAGCCAGCGAGGCGGGGATGTAGCGTATGGAGTCGACATTGGCCTCGCTGGCGGTGGTCATGCGCCGGCGGGTGTAGGTTGAGAGAGACTCGAGATAGCGGCGGGAGCCCTCCGCATAGAGCACGCCCAGAGCGAGGGAGGACTTGCCCGAACCGGAGACGCCTGCGATGCCGACGAGCTCCCCGAGAGGGATGTCCACATCGATGCCCTTCAGGTTGTGGACCCGTGCACCGCGAACCTCGACGTGATCGACCTTGAACTGTTCTCGCGCCATATCAGACCTCCGATAGAAGAAATGCCTCCACATTTTAGATGCTGGATCAGCAGTTTCGTTCGTCCCGAAATTACTTGCGTAGTCTATGGAAGATAAAGGGTCCAGTTGCTGTACTGAACCCCTCTATTTAGATCGTGAAAGTCTTAGATGAATGGAAAAGGCCTTGCTCGGCCTTCCATTTTGCATGCGAATTAGTTGATTTCCCTTCTAGAGTAATCTAAGAAGATCAATGCGAAACGACTAAAAAACATGGCGAAGAAAGCGATAAATACCATGCTGACGAGAAAGATGTTAAGTCGAGAACTAAGAGAATAAATATGCTAAATTAAGAATTGAAATTGGTTAGAAGAATGTGTATGACAGGAGCAGCAGGCTCCTTCTTTGAATGAGATAGCTCATTCGAAGGAGAGATTGCAGGTGCTTACACATAATTCCAGTCCACTCCCGAGGCTAGGCAAGAAAATTCCATTTATAATTGCTTCTGGTTTTCAAAATCGTTTCTTCTTATTTCATCGAATTCGTAATCCTCAACACCGATAGTATGAAAACCGGCATCAAACAACTCGCATGTGCAGGCCTTGCCGTCAGGATAAATATGGACGATGCATCCTTTTGTCCCTTTTGGAATGCCGTGTTTTTCAACTAGTGTGATGACTGAATCCAATTCGTTGAATCTTTCCATGTCTTTACCTCCTATTTCAAGTAATTCGTCACCAATCGAGGAATCGTATCACCGTTGTCGATTTGATAAACCACAATGACAGTTTTAGTTTTTCCGTTTGGCCCTGTAATGGGCAATTCAAACGTATACTTGGTGCCATATGTTGTGTTCTCTATATTGGTCAGTTTTGCAGTACCGCCATTGATTTGATTGTGTATTTGCTGCTTAAGAAGATTGTAGTTTGACTGATTGAACCCAAGTCCTTGCTCATATGCAATTGCTTTGTGTTTTCCGACAGGATGATCCATGTTCAGAGAGTAGCCAAGAAACTTCTCATCGTCAATCGTCGCCTTATCGTAGTTTGGCATCGCTGAGGATGTGTCAGTGTTCTTCTGAGCAAAATTCTCCTGTTCCAGGGACTGCTGAGGATTGCCCTTCGTTCCTGCGCCCAAGCCGCTGTTCTCCACTCTGCCCATTTCATTTCCCCTCCAGTATCTGATTGCGGATGAGAAGTTTGTTTGGAGGCATGATGACCTTAGCGTCGGCGTTCTCGATTCTCTCGATAATGCTCTTCAACCTAGGACTATTCACCGCCACGTTGTAGAGGATGATGGAAGAAGGCTCGATGGACTTCAGTGTCTCGTCGACGATGTATTCGAGCAGTTTATGGCCACATCTCAACAACCCTTTCGTGCTTAATGCCACCGTGCTATGTTTCGCTATCCCGGCCAGGGCAACCTTCTTCGTCTTCTCGTCCACGAAGGAGATGTTGGGGATTACGATTTTATTCAGTTCATTCACCAGATAGGAACCGACGACTCGGGATTTGAAGATTCGATAGGTGTTCTCGATGAATGGAATGTCTCCGCAGATCGAATAGTCGGGAGAGATGATGTAGGTGAAATCTTTAAGCCTATTTCTATACTGCTTCAACATATTTTTATTGTCATAGTAAACCGCATTGAAGATGCCGTGGATGCCGTCGAACTTGTCATCGTATTCATAGAAGCAGAGGGCAGGGAACTGATACTTCGGATCAGTTCTCTCACCATAGAGGGCAAGATAGTCGATGGTGGGATTGGAAAGAAAGCAGGAGGCTTCCGGCATCTCGTACTCGCCAAAGTAATGACCTTGGTTGGTGTATTTTAGAAACGTCAAATTGAGTTTTTTGAACATGTTATATGACTCCTTTCAGATTGAAATCAAAGGTGCTGAGCCATACAATATGTTTGCACCACGAACTGTATGGTTCAGTGTCGATAACGGTACTTGGCAGAGTATCGTTATTTTTGATTTTGCATGAATTTGTCTTTGGTCTCACATGATGTTTCTTCCTTTGCATTGAAGCTCTTGAAATCAACTGAATATTGCTTCCGGTAATAGGCCTGCATGAACTCAGTCTCGTAGTCTTCCAGCGAATCGCCACGTCTAGCCATCCTATTTTGGGCATGTGCACAGGCATTTTCCGCAACTTGCAGGGAGACATCGAAGCGAAAACTGAGATCCCAAGCTTCATAGCCCCTCCGCAGGTACATCATCACCAGACATGTTGGGATGAGCATCTGTCGAGCAAAGTGATTGGCTGCTTCCTCGTCCCTGTCGCCGTTCCGGTCGTCGAAGACAAAGTGCTTGAATTCGTGTGCCAGGGTGAACCGGATTCTCGTCTGGGGTTCGACCCTGTCGTTGAAGAAAATCATGGGGAAAGCGTCCGTATTGCGTTTGATGAAAAAACCATCGTTGAGCTTTTCACGCTTTTCTTCAATAAACACTTGTGCCTTATCCGGCAGCGAGGAATAGGGAACCAGTGTCACACTGGCCTTCCGGGCAAGATCGTCCATGTCCAGCCTGTCATCGAGAAGGTCGTAGTCCAAGCGAGAACGAAGAGCTTTCTCGTCCAGTTCACGATACTCTTTGGATGTGAGCATCACTTGCCCTCCCCGAACAGGAGCTTGATGAGCTCTGTCTTCTCCTGCTCAGTGAGACTGGACTTGTTTCTCGCAACCACGACATAGGTCTCCTCGAACGGCTTCTGCAGAAACTCGCGTTCGTCAGTGTCTCCGATGAGGTAGCTTACGGGAACTCCAAGAGCCAATGCGAGGTTCCGTACCACATCTATCTTGGGCTCGAGCTGTCCGGTGAGATACCTGCTCAGAGAAGCTTCGGTTATGTTGGACATCCTGGATAGCTGCTTCTGGGTGAGACCTTTTTCCTTAAGGAGCCTGTTGACTCTTTCTATCAGTGTCTTCTCCACAGCTTTATCACCTCCGGAACAATTATATCATTCCAAAAATGCAATTCAAGCCGTTGCAAATCAGCTCGTGGTTCATATAGCAGGCAATAGCTGTATCGGGCAGAAGAACGACTTTATTTTCCAATGATTCACGGAAGGCCTAAATTTCCAGAGTAGATTGGTCGGGCATTCGAGCCCAGGAAAAAATATCAGACGTAATATGAACTGATGGTCAAATTCTGAGACCTTCCTTTCGTAGCGAAGGAGCCACCAAAGGACGAAGCGGCCAAGAAGGCCATAGCCGAGATGGAATGATGTTCGAACCGGTTCACGGGTTCGAACGCTCCGGGTGCAGTGACCATGCGCAGATACGAAAAAAGCCCTCGCTAGGAGGGCTCTTTTCACTTATTCTTTTCCAATCGCCGCTTCACATCATACCTACAAGCCTTGCATTTGGCGATGACTTCGGGATTTTTGAGGTCGATATCGATGATGATATACGACCTGATGATCCTCGGGTTTGGATATAGTCCGATTGGTGACCCATACGGGATTCGAACCCATGAATAATGCCTTGAGAGGGCACCGAGTTAAACCGCTTCTCCAATGGGCCATAGCTGCCGATGAGCTCGGCGAGCAATATTTATACTCTGTTCAGCGGGGCTTTTCAACCCTCTTTTTTAAATTTCGATGATTGACATAGTAACTTCTGAAACTAAGTTACTTACTCTGGCACCCCTGAGGTTAACACCCCTAGGGGTGTTGGGAACTAACTCTGGCAGTTGCCAGACTTATCTCCTATATCATCAGAGT
>CALVYN010000039.1 GCA_944372245.1 uncultured Bacilli bacterium | reverse complement strand
ATCTGCCCTCGCTGCCACAAGAGTTGCCCGTCCGGCTCATCCTTCTGCCCCACCTGCGGCAAGCAGCTGAAGGATGACAATAAGACTGAGCAATAGAGAAAACTCTTTCTTATAGCCATCAGATGCTAAGTTCTTCTTACTTGCATTAGTTCTATAAAAAGGCCCTGAGTCCATGGATTCGGGGCCTTTTACTCTCAGGAATATCTGAAAGAGAAAAGGGCTGCTGCATATTCCAAGCAGCGATTGGAATCATGTAGCAACCCTCTCTCAGTTCTTCTATCTCTCCGAGTCGTAGGGTTCGATGGCTCGACCATAGCGAGCCTGGGTCAGCTGGGTCACGAGGTAGACCAGGTCAGCCATATAGGACGAGGTGCGCCTGAGGGTGATGATGAACTTCCGGGCTGAGAATCTAACGCTCTGAACGTGGTCCTCTAACGGGGACAGAATCTGCTCGGTCGTCTTTGCAATGTCCTTCACATCGGAGTAGGAGGAGTCCATGGTGATCCTGAAGGTCTCCATCAGCTCCTGGAAGGAGTCGAAGACCTTCGTATCCTCGAGGAGAATCTCGATCCGGCGCTTGCAGATCAGATTCTCCACCTCGAGGGGATATGGACCATAGGAGTCGCGCACCCGCTTGATGAGATCCTCCAGCTCCTTGAGCGTGACGCAGTCGGCAAACTCCCGATAGAGGGTGATGCGGTCCGACTCGGAGGCGTAGCTGTCGGGGATTCTGGCGTCGATGGTGAAGGAGAGGAGGAAGCGGGTCTGAGGCCTGGCTGCCGCCTTGATGCCCTGCTCCTGGGCCAGGCGCTGGCGCATGACCTCATCCAGCAGCTGGTTGTAGGCATCCAGGCCCAGCGAGTCGACAAAGCCCGCCTGCTCGCTGCCGAGGATGTTGCCCGCGCCGCGGATGGCCAGATCCCTCTGGGCGATGCGATAGCCCGAACCTAGAGCCGTGAAGTCGCGGATGGCCTTGAGGCGCTCCTTGCCCTCCTCGGTCAGGTGGGAGTAATCCCGATAGAACAGATAGGCGTAGGCCAGGCGGTCGGAGCGGCCCACGCGCCCCTTGATCTGATACAGGGCGGAGAGGCCGAAGTTCTGGGCATCCTCGATGATGACGGTGTTGACGTTGGGCACGTCCAGGCCGCTCTCGATGATCGAGGTGCAGACCAGGATGTCGATATTTCCGTCGTAGAAGTCGTTCATCACATCCGCCAGGGCGCGGGCGTCCATCTTGCCGTGGGCCACCTCGATGCGGGCAGCGGGGAACATCTTGCGGATGTCGCCCGCCCGGGCGTAGATGCTGTCGATGCGATTGTGGAGGAAGTAGACCTGACCCCCGCGCCCCAGCTCGCGCTGGATGACCTCCTTGACCAGGCCATCGTCCTGGTGGACGACATAGGTCTTGACCGGCAAGCGGTTGGAGGGGGCCTCGGTGAGAATCGACATCGGCTTGATCGACATCAGGGACATCTGCAGGGTGCGGGGGATCGGGGTGGCCGAGAGGGAGAGGACATCGACCGCCTTGGTGATCTCCTTGATCCTCTCCTTCTGGGCGACACCGAAGCGCTGCTCCTCATCGACCGCGAGAAAGCCCAGCTTCTTGAATTTGACGTCCTGGCTCAAGAGGCGGTGCGTGCCGATGATCAGATCGATCTTGCCCTCGGCGAGGTCCTTCAGCGCCCGCTCGTTGTCCTTGCCCTTCTCAAAGCGGGAGAGGAGGGCAATCCTGACCCCGAAGTCGGCAAAGCGCTGGAGGGCCACCTCATAGTGCTGCCTCGCCAGGACGGTGGTCGGGCAGAGGATGGCCGCCTGATAGCCGTTGACGATGGCTCTGAAGCAGGCCTTGAAGGCCAGCTCAGTCTTGCCAAAGCCGACGTCGCCTGCGATCAGGCGGTCCATCGGATGCGCGCTCTCCATGTCCTTGGAGATGCTGTCCCAGGCCTTGATCTGGGAGGCGGTGAGCGGGAATTGGAACCTGGAGGCGAACTCGCCCTCCAGCTGGGAGTCCGGCTGGAAGGAGATGCCAAGAGCCGAGGCGCGCTCGGCGTAGATGTTCAGCAGCCGGTCGGTCAAGAAGGTCAGACGGTTGCGGATCTTCTCCTTCCGCCGCGCCCAGGTCGAGCCGCCGATGATATCCAGAGCGGGGTGGGCCGCCTCGGAGCCGGCGTACTTGCGGATCTTGGAGAACTGGTAGACCGGGACGAACAGGGTCGTGCCCTTGGCGTATTCGATCTCCAGAAAGTCGATGCCATCCTGCTGGGTCAGCCCGCGATAGCGGCCGATACCGTGGTCCTCGTGGACGATGTAGTCGCCCTCCTTCAGGTCGGTGTACTTGCGGACGGCGTGGAACTCGCGGTAGCGGGTGAGGAAGCGCGAGCGCTTGAGCGCCGAACCAAAGATCTCCCTCGAGGAGATGAAGGTCGCCCGCTTGCCGATGGAGAAGCCGGAGGACAGGCCGTAGGGGATGATCCTCACGCCCGCGCCTGTCGCATCGAGGGTGTAGGGGATCTCCGTGCGGTTCAGATACTCGGTCAGGGTCGCGGTGACCTTGGGGTCCACGCAGGCGAAGCACGCGCCGCCGTCAGCGAGAACAGCGTTGAATAGCTGACCGGATTCAGCCAGACTCTTGTTAGTGGCTCTAATATTTCCAATCCCATCGTCAGAATCGAAAATGTTGATTTCAATCCTCTTGGAGTCTGAGATGTATTTCAGGTTGGCTGGCTCGTAGGCCGAGGCGGCCGCCAGCTCGCCCGAGCGCTCGCGAAGCAGGGCCAGATACTGCTTCTCGTCCGCGATGGACTCCTGGGCCCGCTTGGTCACCTCCTCAGGCTGCACGCAGTAGGTGGTAAAGCCGGAAAGATAGTCTGCGATGCTGGCCTTGGAGATATCGAAGTAGGGGAAATACCGCTCGTAGCCGTCCCTGATATTGCCCGTGGCGAGAATCTCGCCGACCATGACCGAAGCGTGGCTCTTGAGGTTCTCAAACTCGATGGTGTGCGCCCCCATCTGGGTCATGTGGGCCAGAATCTTGTTGATGGTCGCCACGCCGCTCTTGGCGACCTCCATCCCGATGGGACGCTCGGTGCAGGGGAGGATGACGATCGACTCGAGGCTCTGCTCGTTGACCCTGGAATCGGGCGAGAAGGTCGCCAGCTCCTCGACTAGGTCATCATCCAGCTCGATGCGGAAGGGCAGGGGGCTCGCCGGGGAGAAGATATCCACGACCGCGCCGCGAGCCGCATACTCGAAGGGCCCATTGACCCAGTCGGTGCGGACATAGCCCAGAGAGCTCAACTTATCCAGGAGCGCCTGCCGATCGAGGGTCTCGCCCCTCTTCACCGTCAGAGTGGCCGCCTCGAAGGTCTCGGGTGTGACCAGGCGCTCCAGGAGAGCCGCCGCATTGAACAGGACGATGCCGTTGCGCTTCTGTAGAAGAAGGCTCAGGGTGTTGAGTCTCTCCCTTTCCATCTCGGTCGAGGCGGTCGAGCCCGAGGACCGGATGATCTCGTCCTTGGGGAAGAGCATGGTCCGGCCCTCGGGGAGGAAGTCGTTCAGGAGGTCCGAGAACTGCTGCATATCAAAGAGAGTGGGGAAGCAGAGGGCCAGGCGCAGGTCGGGATTCTGCTGGGCGGCGATCGCCACCTCGAGCGCCAGGGCCTGGAGCGAGGAGGAGGTCAGGTCCTCGCCAGCCAGCAGCTGCTCGGGCTGGGAGATCCCGTCCAGATACTGGGTGACGAGCCCGAGAAGATCGAAGGGCTTCATCAGTTGCTATCCGCCTTGATTATGCCCTTAGAGAGCGCATCGAACGCGCGCTGAAAGCCGTCCTTCAGCGCGATGTGAAGGAACTTGACCGCCTCGTCCTGGGCCCGGTCGATCAGCTCGCGGTCCTCCCTGCTGGGGCGGCCCAGAACCCAATCGACCGTCATGCTCTTGCGGGGCGGCTCGCCGGTGCCGATTCTCAGCCGTTTGAAGTCGGAGGTGCCGAGCATCTGGATGATGTTCTCCAGACCCTTCTGACCGCCCGAGGAGCCCTTGATCCGGGGCCGGAACTGGCCGGGCTTGATCGCCATGTCGTCGCAGACGACGATCAGGTTATCCACGGGGATCTTGAAGTAGTTCATCAGGGGCACGACGCTGTTGCCCGAGAGGTTCATGTAGGTCAGAGGCTTGAGCAGGATCACCGGCTGGCCGTAGGCCTCGCCCTTGGCGTAGAGGCCCTGAAAGCCCGACTTGGTAATCTTGAGATCCAGATCGTCAGCCAGAGTGTCGACCACCTCGAAGCCCATGTTGTGTCTCGTGCCCTCGTATTCGGGGCCGAAATTGCCCAAACCAGCAATCAGGATCATCTGCCACCTCCTGTGGTTTGCTCTCATCTGAAAAGCTCAATATTGTATTATAGAGTTCTGTAATAAGCATTCACCTTGAGGAGAGGTTGTTGATCAGATGGACAGTGACAGTAGTCAGCCGCCCTTGTGCGGCAAGGATAGCAGGCGCAGAAGGGACGGCTTGAACGTCCGCTTCGCCGATCTCGCGGCGAAGCTCTTCATCAAAAACTATCGGGATACGAATAGCCCGGCCGTGAGAAAGAGATACGGCTACCTCGGATCGCTCTACGGTCTGGTGACCAATCTGCTGCTCTTCACCGCGAAGATCATCTGCTCCTTCATCTTCGCCCTGGAGACCCTGAGAGCCGATGCGATCAACAACGCCTCGGACATCGGCATGTGCGTCCTGGCGCTGGTCTCCGTCTTCATCGCCTCGCGCCCGGCCTCCAAGCAACACCCCTACGGCTCGGCCCGCTTCGAGTATATCGGCTCGCTGGTCATCGCCCTTCTAATCATCGTCCTGGCCGGCTCCCAGGTGGTGGATACGGTCACGGACATGATCGCGAGCGGGGGCTTGCAGCCCGCCTCGGTCGACTTTGCCTCGCCGTCTTTCTACGTGCCCTTCGCCGTCATGTGCTGCTCGATCCTCATCAAGCTCTCGCAGTACTTCCTCCTGACCGGTCTGGCGAAGCGCTCGACCTCGATGACTCTGGAGGCGACGGGAAAAGACGCGAGAAACGATTCCATCGTCTCGATGGTGATCGCCGCTTCCCTGCTCCTGAGCGCCCCCATCGGATGGGACATCGATCCCATCACGGCGATCGGCGTCTCCCTGCTGGTTTGCCTCTCTGGCATCAGCATCATTCGCGAGGCGGCCTCGGCCATCCTGGGCACCACGCCCTCCAACCGGATCATCAAGAGCTTTGCGGACTACATCCGCCAGTATCCTCTGGTCCTGGGTCTCCACGACCTGGAGATGCACACCTACGGCAGCTCAGTCATCCACGCCTACGTCCACGTCGATGTGGATGCCTCCCTCCCTCTGATGACCATCCGCGACGAGGTCGACCACATCGAGAAGGAGACCGAGCGCAACCTCGGCATCAGGACCGTCATCCACATCGACCCCATCCTGATCGGCGACCCGGAGACCGACCGCTTCAGGGAGTATGTGATCGAGGCAGCGCAGGAGATCGACCCCGATATCGCCGTCAACGACTTCCGCCTCCTCCACAACCCCGACGATGCCCACCGCATCCTGCTGATCTTCGATCTGATCCTGCCCTACGACCTCCTGTCCAAGGAGAAGGAGGTCATCGAGAGGGTCAAGGAGACGGTCAAGTCGTTCACGAACCTGACGGTCAACTTCAGCATCGACGTCGACGACCGCACCTCGGACCTGCTGCTCCTGTTGGAGGACGACCAGCGCCGCCACGAGGAGCTCTAAGACTGAAACAGAAGAGACTCCTAGATCGCTGTCTAGGAGTTTTTTCACACTCCAAAGGGCAGATATTCTCACCTATTCAGTCCTCACTCGAAGGACAAAACACATATCAGATCCCTGAGGTATCTCTCAAAAGGTCGTCTCTGTGGAAAATAAACCGCTTTATCGCCGCCCTGAAGTGATTTCGGCCGATGGCTGTCTCGGATATAATTTCTATTTGCACGCGCGCAACAATAATATCGATGATGCGCGCAGGAGGTAATGAGATGGCTGAAGATGAAAAGATGCTGGACCAGGTAGTCGCCCGCCGCGCCAAGCTAGAGAGATACAGAGAGCTGGGAGTCGATCCCTTCGGTCAGCGCTTCGAGGTCGATGCGCACGCTAGCGACCTGGCAAAGAAGTACGCCAACCTCAACCCCGAGGAGGTGACCGAGGATCACGTCCACCTGGCGGGACGCATCGTCCTGCTCCGCCGCATGGGCAAGGCCTCCTTCTTCAGCCTCCAGGACCGCAGCGGCCGCATCCAGTGCTACCTGCGCTCGGATGTCTGCGGCGCGGATAACTACGCGCTCTTCAAGCTCGCTGACATCGGCGACATCTGCGGTGTCGAGGGCGTCATGATGAAGACCAAGACCGGCGAGGTCACGGTCCGGGTGGCCCACTACACCCACCTGTCCAAGGCCCTGAGGCCCCTGCCCGACAAGTTCCACGGCCTGACCGACAAGGAGGAGCGCTACCGCCACCGCTACGTCGACCTAATCGTCAACGAGAACTCGATGCGGATCGCCAAGATGCGCTCGCTGATCGTCAAGGACATCCGCGACTTCTTCTTCGAGCGCGGCTTCCTCGAGGTCGAGACCCCCATCCTCTCCCCGATCCTCGGCGGCGCCAACGCCCGCCCCTTCGTGACCCACCACAACACCCTGGACGAGGACTTCTACCTGCGCATCGCGACCGAGCTGCCTCTGAAGAGGCTGCTGGTCGGTGGCATGGAGCGCGTCTTCGAGCTGGGACGGATCTTCCGCAACGAGGGTATCGACCTGTTCCACAACCCCGAGTTCACCACCGTCGAGGCCTATCAGGCCTTCGCTGACCTCTCAGATATGATGGAGCTGCAGGAGAGCATGATCCGCCGCCTGGCCGAGAAGATCAGGGGCGAGCTGGTCATCTCCTTCAACGGCAGCGACATCGACCTGTCTAAGCCCTTCAGGAAGGCGAATATGACCGACCTGATCAGGGAGAAGACCGGCATCGACTTCACCGCTGTCACCTCCGACGAGGAGGCGCTCAGGCTGGCTAGGGAGCACGGCGTCCCCGTGGAGAAGCACTTCCGCTACGGCCACGTCATCAACGCCTTCTTCGACCAGTTCTGCGAGAGCGAGCTGATCCAGCCCATCTTCGTCTGCCGCCACCCCCTGGATGTCTCGCCCCTGGCTTCCAAGTGCAAGGACGATCCCCGCTTCACCCAGCGCTTCGAGCTGTACATCGGCGGCCACGAGTTCTCCAACGCCTTCACCGAGCTCAATGACCCCGACGACCAGCTGGCTCGCTTCCAGGAGCAGATCGCCGAGAAGGAGGCCGGCAACGCCGAGGCCTGCGAGGTCGATAACGACTATGTCGAAGCCCTCCAGTACGGCCTGCCCCCCACCGGTGGCATCGGCATCGGCATCGACCGCCTGGTCATGTTCCTGACCTCGACCGACTCGATCAGAGAGGTCCTCCTCTTCCCCACCCTCAAGCGCCAGAAGGTCAACCCCAATAAAAATAGCGACAGCAAGACGGAAGACGAGAAGTGATAGCAGTGGAAGCCCAGCTGCGGCTGGGCTTTCGTCTAAGGAGGTAATCTGAGATGGAGATCAACCGCGAGATCCTGACGGCGGAAGGCTACTCCTTCCCCTTCGAGGGCGAGGCCCACGCCGGGGTGATCGTCGAGCTGCCCTACCGGGCGGATGTCTGGCGCGAGGGCGCCCTCCCCGCCGCTGGGGAGTTCGTCCAGGTCATCACGGCCATTGCCCAGTTCGAGCCGGTCATCGCCGCCTGCGACGACCGGGCGCGCGCCCTCTATCCCGAGCTGGTCGCAAAGCTGGAGCAGACCGCGAATGTCACCGTGGTCCCCGCCCGCTATGACGACGCCTGGGCCCGCGATAATGTGCCGGTCTTTGTCCGCTCGAGAAATGGAAAAGTCGCAGCTGTCGACTTCGGTTTCAACGCTTGGGGTGGAACTTTCAACGGCCTCTACTCCTCCTGGGATGACGACAACGCCCTGGGCCGGACGCTGATCGCCGACAAGCTGGGATACGACCGCCTGGCGGACAAGGGTTTCATCCTCGAGGGCGGCTCGATCCACACCGACGGCAAGGGCACTCTGCTGACCACCGCCGAGTGCCTGCTCTCCAAGGGCCGCAACCCGAATCTGAGCAAGGAACAGATCGAGGCCGAGCTGAAGGCCACCCTCGGAATCAGAAAGGTCATCTGGCTCCCCTATGGCGTCTACCGCGACGAGACCACTGGCCACGTCGACAACATCGCCTGCTTCCTCGATGAGACCCACGTCCTTCTAGGTTTTCCCATCGGAGACCGCGACCCCCAGTATCGCCGCTCCAAGGCGGACGAGGAGGTCCTGAAGAATGAGACCAACGCACAGGGTCAGCCCCTGAAGGTCATCCGCATGCCGATGCCCGGCCCGCTCTTTGCCACCGCCAAGGAGGCCGCGGGCCTGACCTCCGTCGACGGCTCCAAGCCCCGCCTGGCCGGCGAGCGCTTAGCGGGCTCCTACGTCAACTTCCTGATGGGCGAGAAGTACATCGTCATGCCCACCTTCAACTGCCCGGAGGACAGCCGCGCCAAGAATATCCTGGAGCGCTTCTACGGCGAGGCCAAGAAGGTCATCCAGGTACCTGGAAGGGAGATCCTTCTGGGCGGCGGCAACATCCACTGCATCACCAAGCAGATTCCCCAAGGAGGAAAGTAATATGCGAAACGTCACGCTCGCGGCGACCCAGTTCGCCTCGACCCACACCCGCGAAGGCAACCTGGCCAAGGCTGAGGCCATGGTCAGAGCTGCGGCCGCCAAGGGTGCTCAGGTCATCCTGCTGCAGGAGCTCTTCGAGGGCGACTACTTCTGCCAGGTAGAGAACTACGACTACCTGCTGACCGCGGAGGAGTATGAGAGCTCCCCCACCCTCGCCCGCTTCCAGAAGCTGGCGGCCGAGCTCAAGGTCGTCCTGCCCATCTCCTTCTTCGAGGCGGCCGGCACCGCCCGCTTCAACTCCCTCTGCGTCATCGACGCGGATGGAAAAAAGCTCGGCCTCTACCGCAAGACCCACATCCCCACCGGCGCCTGCTACGAGGAGAAGTTCTACTTCAGCCCCGGCGATACCGGCTTCAAGGTCTTCGACACCGCCTACGGCCGCCTCGGCGTGGCCATCTGCTGGGACCAGTGGTTCCCCGAGTGCGCCCGCATCATGGCTCTCAAGGGCGCCGAGTTTCTGATGTATCCCACCGCCATCGGCTCCGAGCCGGTCCTGCCCAAGGACTCCAAAGACCACTGGCAGCACGTCATGCAGGGCCACGCCGCCGCCAACATCATCCCGGTGGTGGCCTCCAACCGCATCGGCGTGGAGACGGCTCCCAACTCCTCCATGCGCTTCTTCGGCAGCTCCTTCATCGCGGATGAATACGGCGAGCTGGTGGAGACTCTCGGCCGCGACGAGGAGGGGATTCTCGTCCACACCTTCGATCTGGATCGCACCGACTGCGAGCGCCTGGAGTGGGGTGTGTTCCGCGACCGCCGGCCCGAGATGTATGAAGACATCTTGACCCTGGATGGAAAGGAAAAAAGTCGAGGCTAAAGATTACTTCACTTCTCTATAATTCTGTTAAGTTGTATCTAGCAGCTTGTCCTATCTAAAAAATGGAGGAAATTAGAGCCGTAAAAACCATTCAAAAAAAAAAAAAAAAAAAAAAAAAAAAAAAAAAAAAAAGAAATAAAAGATTTATACCGGTAAATTTTAGAAAAAAAAAAACAAAAAAA
>CALVYN010000038.1 GCA_944372245.1 uncultured Bacilli bacterium | reverse complement strand
ACCGAGAAATAGTATAAGAAGGTTGCAAGCTACGATCTAATTTTCATCGCTTACAACACTTAACTGATACTGCCTAAAACGCAAAAAAGGGATCTATTACAGATCCCTCCCATTGAAAGGTTCTCTCGTCTACGAGCGACTACTCAGCCTTGGCGGAAGCGTCAAGCTCGGCGCGCAGAGCGTTGACCATGCGGTAGACACGGCCCTTCTGCCTGTTGACGGTGTTGAGCTTCTGGATGTGAAGAGAGTAGGAACGATCGATCACGGACAGAGCCAGACGCAAATCGGCCTCAGCCTTGGCGAGGTCCTTCTTCTCGCAGTCCTTGGTGACGCGCTTGATGGCGGTGCGAACCTGCGACTTGTAGGAGGCGTTCCTCAGGTGAGCCTTCCTGCTGGTGATGATTTCCTTCTGAGCGGACTTGGTGTTTGCCATTTCTTACGAATAATCCTTTCAATAGCTTTAAAAACGTGCCTTAGAAATATAGCACAAGGACCCGTGCTTGCAAAGGGTAAAAGATATGTGCCCGTGCTGTCTTTAAGCGACATCTCTACACCCTGCGAAGCGGAGACAGGTCGCTTCAAATCCCGAATTTCTGCCGCTGGTTGAGATGGCTTAGATGATGAGCTCTATAGATCGATTGCCAGGGAGCCGATAGGCGGCTATCGGATTTCAATCAGAGTGTCCAGGAGGGACTCTATATCGATAGATTCGCTGAAGAGGGAGAACTCGAGGAAGGCGCGAGGCGTTCCATCGACAAGGATGGCCAGTGCCTCATCATAAAAATAAGTTTCCTCGGGTTTAGATTTTCCGTACGTGATCTCGTGGGTCGGGTTCGATGATTCATCTTCGAAGAGAAAAGAGTGGAAAATGCCTCGAAAGTGACAGAAACCGAGAAGGTCGAAGATGTGAAAGTCGATTGAGATAGCCAGACTATCGGCATTCGAGAGCAGCTGGTCAGTCTCGATGGAGGAGGGGTAACAGAGATAGCTTATATATTGGGTCAGCTCTATGCTCTCGGCCGATAGAGAGATATATGAGAGGCCTGACGGATCCAGGAATTCATATATCTCTCCGAGGGAGGGAAACGCCAGCTGCCTCATATGACCCGTCGTCTGAATAGGAATGCTCTGCTCCTGGCAGGAGAAAAGCGATAGACATATCGATAGAAGACTCAAAACTTTCCACTTCATAGTGAACCTCCCATCTCGTATTTCATGCCGTCGTAGTAGAGGGTGAATGAGCTTCCTATCGACTTCAAGAATTCATCGGCGATGTCCGTCGAGTAATTCCCATCTCTTCGGGAATCCACAAAAATATCAATCTCGTTGGCGATAGGGAGGTCAAATTCGAAGTCAGCATGATCTGAAGGGCTATATGAAGCACCGACAAATGCATCAGAGGTGAGGAGACTCTCATCAAAATTGAGGACTGAATCTGAGAAGAATCGAATATCGATTGAAAAGGTGTCTTCTGGTGAGAAGGGAAAGAATACAGTTCTCGATTGAATCGTGAAGAAAGAAGAGTCAGAGAGATTGTCGTATGAATCGATGATTCCATTATAAGAGATGCAATAGGTGGTAATCGTATCGGGGAAATCGAAGGACGATGGAAAGACAAAGAAGATATCTGATTTGTCATCAGCGCTCAAATAGTAAGAGAGAACGGCAAGAAGATCGGGGTTTGAGAAATCTATTGCTCTATAAGTCCTACCGCTGGAAGCGTTACACTCGGTCAAGCACAGGGACGCGAGGAGAAAGAAAAGTTTCAATTTCATAAGAATGTTGCCTCATATTCAAGAGGAATTGAAGGGTAAACGTTTTTATAATCACTGAAAATTAAGTCATCAATACACAAGCGCCCCTTATTTCGATCACCGATAGCTTCTGCGGTGACATAAAACTCAATCGAAGAAATACCATCAGAAAAAGTTTCAAACTTGCGTAGAGGAATATCGTACTTTACGGGCAGACGAGTGGATAACAAATCAATGGACTTGCATAAACTATCAGAAGAATCATAAAACTTTAGTGTGGCAGTTGAGATATATTCGGAATTGCTCCAAAGTAGAACAGAATATCCAAAGTAATATACAGGTCGATTAAAACTGATTTTTAAATAGGCTTCACCAGCATCTTCCCTACGGGGAGAGAGAATGACGTATTTATCTTCAATATAGCCGCACCTTAGTCTTTCAGTTTCAAAGGTTAAGCTGCCTTTATAAAGCTTCGACTTTTTTATACCTTCATTTTCGAAATAATACCGTTGATCAAATCCCCACATTTCTGGGGTTACCTGTTTTAAAGTGCGGTATGAGGATGGTTCTTCAAAAAGAAACTCCGTCTCCAATACATCGCCCAAGGTCTCGTAGTCGTAAAGAGCAAACTTGACATAAAACTCTTTACCTGGATAGTTCACAATTTGAGAGAATTCTTCAAAGTCCAAAACTAATGTATCACCTTTTAAGTATTCCCAAGTCATAAGTTCAGCATGATTAATATTTAAAATTGAAATGCGGTAATAAACACTTTGACTGAACCACTTTTCTGACCAAAGTGAACGCCATATAAGGCTTGGTGTAGTATCTAAAAAATAATTCTCGAATGAAATGATCCATGGGAGCATAAATGAGCAGGGACAAAGAAACTCTTTTTCGCCATCATCATTAATACAGAAATAAGATTTCGTATGAATGTGCTTGTTATTCATACCCATATAAACACCACCCAAATAATCTGAGAAACCAAGTTTTTCTATAGTGGTATGTGTTCCATCAAGCATATGGTAACCAGAATGCACATATACAGTATCTGTGGATTCGCTATAATCATAACCAATCACAAAATGATTCATTTTTTCACCTTTTATAAGCATAATGACTGGGTTTCCATCTTTGATTTCATCAATGGCTTTATTCCAATTAATACTCCCACCCAAAAGTTGGTAAGAAACATAAAAGTCATTATATAAATAACCACGACTGTACATATATTTACTAATTACTTGCGAAATTTGTTTTGATGTTAAAAGATTGTCTTTAGGGTTCAATTTACGATCAAAGAGACGATTGCCTAAATCCATCAAATACAATTCAAAATACTCATCCTTTAGGGAATCAAAATTATCTTCTGTAATATTGTATTTACCGGAAGTAGTACCGGGACTTGTTTCTTCTCTCATAGATTGGAACGTAAGCTCATCTAGTTCAGTATCGGATTCAAATTTATCTGCAATAATATTGTCGTCCCAATAAGTGTCGAAAAAACTCAACAGCATTCCTGCGGCAATATACCCGCAACAATTAGAGTTATTATAGCCGAAATTATCTTTCAATTGACTAAAATAATAAGTGGCGAATTTGTCCTTTTGGTATAAATAATCATTGTTCTGCTCAACGTTGGAAATTGAGAAATCATTACTGGAGCCACCATTTTGGCTGATGGTTGCTCTCCCATCTACGCAGGATTGAAGAAAATTAAATAAAACCATTGAAAGCAATAAAATCTGGTTCATATTCCACCTCCTGTAAGCGCTTTCTTTATACATTATTTTTTGGGTTACTACAACCCTTTAGGCATTCCACTTGTCGTTCTTAAGAGACCTTTCCACCTGCGAAGCGGAGGCGAATCTCTTCAAATCCCGAACTTCCGCCGCTGGTTAAGATGGCTTAGATGATGAGCTCTAAAGATCGATTGCCAGGGAGCTGACAGGCGGCTATCGGAATTCAATCAGGGTGTCCAAGAGGGACTCTATATCGATAGATTCGCTGAAGAGGGAGAACTCGAGGAAGGCGCGAGGCGTACCATCGACAAGGATGGCCAGTGCCTCATCATAAAAATAAGTTTCCTCGGGTTTAGATTTTCCGTACGTGATCTCGTGGGTCGGGTTCGATGATTCATCTTCGAAGAGAAAAGAGTGGAAAATGCCTCGAAAGTGACAGAAACCGAGAAGGTCGAAGATGTGAAAGTCGATTGAGATAGCCAGACTATCGGCATTCGAGAGCAGCTGGTCAGTCTCGATGGAGGAGGGGTAACAGAGATAGCTTATATATTGGGTCAGCTCTATGCTCTCGGCCGATAGAGAGATATATGAGAGGCCTGACGGATCCAGGAATTCATATATCTCTCCGAGGGAGGGAAACGCCAGCTGCCTCATATGACCCGTCGTCTGAATAGGAATGCTCTGCTCCTGGCAGGAGAAAAGCGATAGACATATCGATAGAAGACTCAAAACTTTCCACTTCATAGTGAACCTCCCATCTCGTATTTCATGCCGTCGTAGTAGAGGGTGAATGAGCTTCCTATCGGTTTTTAGTAAAGCTTCGCTGGCATCTTACCTTTGGGACGACATCTACATTCATTCATCCTTGGATTTCGTCCTTGGAGAAGGAGTATTGGGATTAAAAAATATAGAAGGGATTTTCAATCACTTGCTGGTGCTTTGAAAGAAGTACTTGAAGGTTTTCGCCGCGCACACCGAGAATTTCGCCATTCTGCATGATCCTGAGGTAGTTACCCGTGTTAGAATGTCATTGCTCTAGAGCAATGAACATGTGACGGGAGCTCAGCAGCTTCCAGATCACGCGAGCCAGCTTCCCACAGCAGGCTACGGCGGCGACTTTTACAGGGGTCGCCGCCTTTTCTTTTTCCATGATGTAGCAATCGAATCGCCATCCTTTTCTCCGACAGCTCCGCCGGGGTGGATTAAACTAATAAAGAAAAGGAAAGAAAGGAAAGCCAAATATGGAGAAGATTTCCCGTCTAATCGACTCGACCGTCCTGAAGGCCGATGCCACCGCAAAGGATATCGAGGCCCTCTGCCTCGAAGCGCGCAGGGAGGAGTTCCGCACCGTCTGCATCAACCCCTGCTGGGTCAGCTATGCTCACACGCTGCTCGCCGGTTCCTCCACCGGCGTCTGCACCGTCGTGGGCTTCCCCCTCGGAGCCAACACGCCGGCGGTGAAGGCCTACGAGGCGGCTCAGGCGGTCAAGGATGGCGCCGATGAGGTCGATATGGTCATCAACATCGGCCGCCTGAAGGCTGGGGATGACGACTACGTGCGCGACGAGATTGCCGAGGTCAAGAAGGCGGTCGGCTCGCACACTCTGAAGGTCATCCTCGAGTGCTGCCTCCTCACCGACGAGGAGAAGGAACGCGCCTGCCGCCTCTGCGTGGAGGCGCACGCCGACTTCGTCAAGACCTCGACCGGCTTCTCTAAGGGTGGTGCTACCGCACACGACGTGGCCCTGATGCGCCGCGTCGTCGGCCCCGAGATGGGGGTGAAGGCCGCTGGCGGCGTCCGCAGCTATGCCGACCTCGAAGCGATGGTCGAGGCTGGTGCGAATCGTATCGGCACCTCCCACGGCAAGGCGATCATCGATTCCAAGAAGTAGGAATCGCCTCTTCAAAATCCAGAGCTAAAGAAAAGAGTGGCAGGTTGAATTTCAATCTACCACTCTTTTAATTTTTATTGAGATTGCTTCTGGTCCCTACTTGTTTCCCTCATCGCTGGGCGCTGCAGGCTTGCGGGGGAGGGGCAGGTCGAGGCTGGGAGCCTGGAGATTGCTAGCCCTGCGGGGAGCGGGCTCGCTTGCAGCCGGGGGCACCTCGGACTGAGTCTGCTTGGCCTGGGCCCGCTGCTGCTGGGCCCGCTCGGCCTCGTCGGCGTTGCGGATCACGCAGATGACCAGCGGCTGCTTGTCGGTCTCCTTGCGAAGGTAGCGCTGGACCTTGTCGCTGACCTTGCGCTGGATCTCGGCCAGGGAGACGAGGCGCGACTCGTTGAGCATCGAGGTCAGGGTCGTGGAGAAGATGGCGTTGATCTTCTCCATCAGCTTGTTGGCATCCTTGAGGTAGATGAAGCCGCGCATCTGCACGTCGGGGATGGAGAGCTGCTTCTTCTCCTTGAGGGAGATCAGGGCGGCGATGAGGAGCACGCCGTCCTTGGACATGGTGCCGCGCTCCTCCAGCACCGAGTCGCGCACGGTCGCCACGGTGTTGCCATCGACGATGACGTCGTTGGCCGGGACGGTCTCGGGCTGAGCCACGAAGTCGCCCTGGCCGTTGAACTTCACGAACATGCCGTTGTCGTAGACGAAGACGTTGCGGTGGTTGAGGCCGACGTCCATCTCGACCGCGGTCATGGCGTTGGCCATCAGTTGGCGGTACTCGCCGATGATGGGCATGTAGTAGCGGGGACGGAAGAGGGTGATCAGCATCTTGATGTCCTCCTGCTGGGCGTGCATGGAGGCGATGTCGCGGCGGGTGATGTTGATGGTGTGGGCCCCGGTGGCGAAGCAGGCGTCGAGGGCCTCGGTGTGCTGGACCTCGGTCTGGGGCACGGAGGGGCAGGCCATCACGAAGGTGTCGCTGGGGCCGAGCGAGAGGCCCTCGCTCTGGCGGCTGCCGTAGCAGATCTCCTTGATGTCGGAGAAGAGGTTCAGACCCGAGTTGGTGACCAGGATCACGCGCTGGGCAGGGGGCACGCTCTCGATGTCCTTGAGCTCGGCGTAGTGGCCCTGGGGCACGATGAGGTCGCCCGAGGCATTGAAGGCCTTGAGGTACTCGCTCATCAGGGGGTTGGCGAAGATGATGGTGCGATTGAATTTGGCCGCGGCGTTGATGACCTCTTGGATGTTGTAGAAGTTAGTGGTGTACAGGGCGACGTAGAGGGGACCGGTCTGGTTCTCCAGGCAGGCGTTGATCCTGGGGGTCAGACGGTGCTTGGGCGAGGCGGTGCCGGAGAGCATCGCGCCCTCGGACTCGCACATCAGAAGCAGGGTGGGATCAGCCTCGGCGATGCGGCACATGCGGGGCATGTCGAAGGAGTAGTTGCCCACGTGCGAATAGTCGGAGATGAAGTCGGAGGAGTAGACGATGTTGCCCGCATCGGTGTGCAGGGCGAAGCCGAAGCTGTTGGGCATCGAGTGGGTGGTCTGGAAGAAGTCGAAGACGTGGCCGGCGATGGTGTGGGTGGAGGAGGGGGTCACGGTCACGAAGTGGTAGGTGCCAAACTTCCTGAAGCGGCGGGAGTAGTCCATCCGGATCATGGTGATGGTGGTCGCGGAGGCGTACACGGGCACGTTGATCAGGTTGAGCAGGTAGGGAAGCGCGCCGTAGGTCGCATCGTGGGCGTGGGTGATGATGACCGCGCGGATGCGGGAGGCGTTGCGGCGCAGATAGTCGAAATTGGGAATCACGAAGTCGACGCCGGGGTTGTCTGTCGAAGGGTACTTCAGACCGCACTCGACGACGAAGATGTCGTCGTCGATCTCGATGCAGTAGCAGTTCTTTCCCGATTCGCTCAAGCCGCCGAGCGCGACGATTCTGGCATTTTGCATGGATTGATTAACCTCTGATATTGATGACATTGATAAGCGCTCTAAAAAGAGTCGCTATGTTTTTAGTCAAAAGAAATATAGTCCACCCGCCGATTATTTACAATAATGAACACGCGCACAGGGACGAAGTCTCAGCTCTGGGCGCTGGAGGTGGATATGCCGAATTCGGTCAAGACCAACGTGATGCGCGTCCTTGAGGCGGCCAAGGTCAAGTACGAGGCGCACTTCTACGAGGCGGATCCCCACCTGACGGGGGCGGATATCGCCACCCGCCTCGGAGAGGATGCCAGCGCCGTCTTCAAGACGCTGGTCGCCGTGGGCAAGTCGGGCCAGCACTATGCCTTCCTCGTCCCGGTAGCGGGGGAGTTGGACCTGAAGAAGGCGGCTCAGGCGGCCGGGGAGAAGTTCATCGAGATGATCCCCCAGAAGGAGCTCCTGCCGCTGACGGGCTACGTCCACGGCGGCTGCTCCCCGATCGGCATGCGCAAGCGGATGCCCCACTTCATCGACGCCTCGGCCCAGGCCCACGAGGTCATCTACATGTCGGGTGGCCGCGTCGGCTGCCAGGTCTCTCTCGGGCTGAAGGACGCGGTGAGAGTCGCCGAGCTCAAGTTCGCCGATCTAGTGTAAGAAAAATAGATTGCTAAGCAAAAACTAGAGCGAATCCCGCTCTAGTTTTCTTTCGCTTTAGGAATCTGAATCGTGAAGGTTGTACCCCTCTTTGGCACGCTCTGCGCGTCGAGGGTGAAGCCGTAGTAGGAGCAGACGTGCTTGACGATGGCCAGGCCCAGGCCCGAACCCTCGCCGCGGCTCTCGTGGGTGCGGTAGAAGCGGTCGAAGCAGTGGGAGAGCTCCTCCTCGGTCATGCCGATTCCGGTGTCGGCGATCTCCAGCTTGCGCTGGCCCGGGTCGATCGAGATGGAGACGAATCCTCCCTCGTCGTTGTATTTGATGGCATTGTCCAGGAGGTTTCTGATCAGGCGTTCAGCGTCCTGGGGGTTCATCTTGACCTCGAGTGAAGCCAGGCTCGAGACCAGGCGCACCTTTGCCCGGTCAGCCTGCGGGGTGAGAGCCTTGAGGCAGGAGCTGGCCACCTGAGCTAGGTCGATGATCTGGGTCGGACGGTTGCGACCCGACTCGAGGGCGGACAGATCCAGCATGTCGCGGATCATGTCCTTCATCGACTTGGCCTGCTTGAGGGACTCCCGCAGGGCGGATTCGATCTCGGCGGGCTCGCTGATCAGGCCCGAGAGGATCATCTCCTGGTAGCCGATGATCGAGGTCAGAGGCGATTTCAGCTCGTGCGAGGCGTAGGAGAAGAAGTCGATCTTGGCCCGGGCGAGGTTGCGCTCGCTGGTGACGTCGCGCGCGGCGAAGGCTACACCCTTGAGCTCGCCCTCACGCTGATCGGTCTGGAAGGCGGTGGCGGCCACGGCATAGATGCGGCCCCCGCCCTCGATCTCCAGGGGCTGGGTCTGTCCGGCACCGGTCAGCTCTGCCAGGGCGGTCTTGATGGCGGGCACCTCGCTGATCCGGGTGACCCCGACGGTCTGGCAGAGCTCGAACATCGCGCGGTTGTGGAGCAGGACGCGGCCGTCCTGGGCCAGGGCGAAGAAGGCCTCCGGCAGGGAGTCGAGAATCAGGTTGATGGTCTGCTGGGCCGAGCGCAGCTGTTCGACCTTCGACTCCAGGATGGTCGCACCCTCGACGATGGTCGCATTGACCAGGTCGGGGTGGGAGGAGATATCGATGCCGCTCAGGTCGACGCCCGCCTGCTGGGCGACCGACATGATGGCCTCCCTGACGCGGCCATCGCTGACCGAGCCGGTCCGATGGAGGGCGAGGGAGGTTAGAAGGAAGGCTAGAGAGAGCACGGGGGAGCCGATGCAGGCCAGGTAGAAGCAGGTGAGCGCTGCGGTCGACATGGGCAGGGTCACCACGTAGGTGTATCCGTTCTTGACCCCGCGGGCGGTGACGGTCCCACGGCTGGGATGGGAGGTCCCCTCAGCGGGAGCGTCGCCCAGTCCCGAGGCCTCATACTCGAGGGTGGCCCCCAGGGAATCCAGGGTCTCAAAGGCTTCATCCATCCCCTGTGTTTCGATATCGTCAAAAAAGTTGTTAGTCAGAGAAGCTAGGTTGCTCGCCTGGCTCTTTGAGCTAGCGATATATGCGGCAGTGAAGCCGGCGGTCCAGGTGAGAGCCACCCCGGCGAAGACGGATTGAAGCAGGGAGAGGAAGCGGCGGCGCTTCATCAGCGCTCCTTCTCCAGCAGGTAGCCGACGCCGTAGATGGTCTTTATGACCTGGCCCTGCGAGTCGTCGATCTTGCGGCGAATGTTGGTGATGTGGATGTCGATCGTCCTCGTTTCGAAGGCCCGGTCGGGACCCCAGAGGACGGTGACCAGCTCGCTGCGGGAGACGGCGGTGCCGGCCTTTCTGATCAGGTGGGCCAGCAGGGTGTACTCCGAGGAGGTCAGCTTGAGCTCCTGGCCCCGATAGTCGATCCGGTGGGCCGGGTCGTTGAGGGTGAAGTCGCCCGCGCGGACCAGCTGGTCGTCGGGCAGAGTCCTGAGACGGGCGTTGATCCGGGCGAGGAACTCCAGGATGTCGAAGGGCTTTTCGATGTAGTCGTCCGCGCCCATGTCGAGGT
>CALVYN010000037.1 GCA_944372245.1 uncultured Bacilli bacterium | reverse complement strand
CAATAACTCTTTAATATTCATATTTATTACCAACTTTTATTACCAATGTAATTTTATCAAATAGTTGGTAATAAATCGAATTGAACTTGTACAAACATTATTTTTCATAACGCAGGTATCATTTTTCAAGTAGAGAAACGTTTATCTAGTAGGGGTATTGTTTTTCTAGTAGAACCAAAATTCTAAAATCCGTAGATTCAAATCAATTTTTATCTACTAGAAAAACGCAACATAATAAAAAAATTGCTCGATTTCTCGAGCAAAAGTGTAAATTTTACTATATCTACAGTTTTAAATATTTTTCTAACAAATGGCGGAGCAGCAGAGATTCGAACTCTGGCTGAGGTCACCCCCACTGACGGTTTTCAAGACCGTTCCCTTGAACCGCTTGGGTACTGCTCCAGCAAGGCGTTAGTCTAGCATGTTGAAAGGCAATAAAAAAAGACCCGGAATCGGGCCTTTCGTTTGCACATGGTGGGCTCTACAGGGCTCGGACCTGTGACCTTCCGCACGTCAAGCGGATGCTCTCCCAGCTGAGCTAAGAGCCCATGCGGATAGAAATAATACCATGGCTTGAACCATTGTCAAATAGAAATAGCTTCGAGCGGGCGCTCGTGTGCACATTTCTATTGAGAATCTTTAAATCGGACTAGTTATATAGGACTTGAAGAAGGAAAAATTTATCTTGGGTCTCTGGTTATATCCACAATCTGCAACATCGGCCGCATAGCGAAGGCCTAACCTTATTTATAATTCTTCAAGTCTGGAGGGATATCGCTATGGACAAGAATCTACACGTGGTCGTCAAGACTCCCGATGACGAAGACGTCAGGGTCAATCACATCGCCTGGGACGAATACTTCATGTCCATCGCGATCCTCTCCTCCCTCAGGTCGAAGGACACCAACACCAAGGTCGGGGCTGCGATCATCACCCCCGACCACAAGGTGGCCTCGCTGGGCTATAACGGCATGCCCACGGGCATCGACGACACGTCGATTCCCTGGGCCAGGTCAGCTGAAGACCAGCTGGATACGAAGTATCCCTACGTCTGCCACGCGGAGCTCAATGCGGTCCTGAATGCGACCAAGGACCTGCATGGGTGCACGCTGTATGTGACTCTCTTCCCCTGCAACGAGTGCGCTAAGGCTGTGATCCAGGCGGGCATCAAGAAGGTGATCTACCTCGATGACAAGTATCACGACGAGTTCATCTCGATCGCCTCGCGGCGGCTCTTGGAGCTGGCGGGCGTGGCCATGGAGAGATATGTGGGCCGTATCCCCAATATCGACTTCGGAGACGTCAGCTATGTCGCGCGGCAGGGTTAGATTCTCCCGCCGCGTGCGCCGCAACGCCGTGGCGGTCATCGCGCTGACCATCGCGCTGCTCTTCGTCCTGCTGTGCGCCTATCTAATCGCGCGCAACGGCAGCGACGAGGCTCGAAGGATCACCCTCATCTGCTGGGGCGCCCTCAGCGGCGCCAGCTATCTGGCGTATATCGCCTATGCGATCTGGGAGTACTTCAACAATCGAATCGACGTCGCGAAGGTGCAGGCGCGCAAGCAGCGTTTCAATCGGCGGCTGATCCTCAAGGAGGCGAAGAGGATCTGCCGGGAGGAGGAGCGGAAGCTCACGCCTCAGGAGCGGAGGGATATCAAGGATGGAAAATATGACGCCACCGGCTTCAAGCGAAGCATTTGAAGCGGTTGCCCTGCGCGGCGTGAGCTTCTCCTACGCCGGAAGCGAGTTCACCGCCCTCGCGGGCGTGACCTGTAGCTTTCCCAAGGGGAAGGTGACCGCCCTGGTCGGGGCCAACGGCTCGGGCAAGTCCACGCTGCTCAGGATTATCGCTGGACAGCTGATTCCTTCCGATGGAAGTCTGTATATCGGCGGAGAGCTGGTCGACGACGACAACGTCGACCGCCTGATCTCCTCCAACATCGGCATGGTCTTTCAGAACCCCGATGCCCAGTTTGTCGCCTCCACCGTGCGCGAGGATATCGCCTTCGGCCTAGAGAACGACAGGGTGCCTGCTGATCGTATGGACGAGGCGATCCGGGCCGTTGCGGCCGCCACCGGCGTGAACGACCTGCTGTCTCGGGAGCCCGATGCGCTCTCGGGCGGTCAGAAGCAGCGCGTGGCCCTGGCGGGCGTCTTAGTGCGCCGGCCCTCGATCCTCCTTTTGGATGAGGCGACCTCGATGCTCGACCCCCTGGCGCGGCGTGGGGTCTTCGAACTGCTGGAGAGGATCGAGCGCGACTTCGAGTCGCTCACCGTCATCCAGGTGACCCACGACTGGCGCGAGGCCGTCCGGGCCGACCATCTCATCGCCTTGGATCGCGGCCGGGTCGTCTTTGAGGGGGAACCCGGTCCGGTCTTCGCCGACTACGATCGCGCCCTGAAGCTGGGCCTGGAGCCCTCCTTTGAGGCCGAGCTGGGCCACACGCTCGAGAGAGAGGGGCTCGAGGCGGGATCTTTCAACACCCCGGAGGGACTGGCGAGATGCCTGGGGCTGAGGTGACCTTCTCCGGCGTCAGCTACTGCTACGACGCCTCGTCCAGCCTGAGGAAGCTGGCCTTGGACGATATCGACCTCACCGTGGGCGACGAGGGCTTTACCATCCTCTGCGGCAGGACGGGCTCCGGCAAGTCGACTTTGGCTCAGCATATGAATGCCCTCCTGACCCCCACGGTTGGAAAGATCACCTTCCCTGGGGGATTCGTCCTTGACGTCCCCGTTAGAAGAAGAAAAGATGGCAGTCTGAAGGCTCCGCGTCGCCAGCGGATCAGATGCTGGAAGGAGCTGAGGAAGGATGTCGGCCTGGTCTTCCAGTTCCCCGAGGATCAGCTCTTTAGAAGGCACGTCATCGAGGACGTGATGGTCGGCCCTCTGAACTTCGGAGCGAGCGAGGATGAAGCCCGCCGGGCCGCGGCGGAGGCCCTCGCCGAGGTGGGCCTGGGCGAGAGCTTCTTTGAGCGCTCGCCCTTCGAGCTCTCCGGCGGGGAGAAGCGTCGGGTGGCCCTGGCGGGCGTCTTCGCCTTCCATCCCAGGATGTTGGTTCTGGATGAGCCGACCGTCGGTCTGGATCCTCTGGGAGCCAAGAGGGTGGTGGAATGTTTAAGGCGCAAGGTCGCCTCGGGGGTGAGCGTCGTTCTGATCACCCACGACATGGATTTAGCCTACTCTCTGGCCGATCGGCTCATCGTCATGGAGGCGGGCAAGGTCGTCCTGGATGGCAAGCCCTGGGAGGTCTTTCAGGCAGGCGAGATCATCCACCGGGCGGGCCTCCTCCCGCCCAAGGCCTTCGTCTATACCCGCTACCTCCGCAGCCTGGGTCTGGATATCGACCCCGCGGTGGCCCGCGATGCGGAGGGGCTGGCTGCGGAGCTCGGGAGGTGCATCCATGGCTAGCCCGGTGAGCGCCTTCGGCGTCTATCGCCCTCTGAAGACGCCGATCCACCGGCTGGATGGCCGGGTGAAGGTGATCCTTCTGATCGTCATGATGGTCGTGATCTTCATCCCCTATGGCAACCCCGCCCAGAGCCCCTATCCCTACGCTACCTCGATGATCGTCGGGGCGGGGTTGGGATTGATTGTGATCGGCCTGGCCGCCCTGGCCCGGGTCCAGCCGCTCCGCTTTCTCAAGGCGGTGGGCGGCATGTGGTTCCTGCTCGTATTCATCATCCTGCTCAATGTCTTCTTCTATCGCCCAGGGGAGAATTTCCTCAACCGCGACATCCTCTTCTATGCCGGCACCTGGCCGGTGTATGAGACCAGTTTCTGGTTTGCTGGCTACGTCTGCGAGCGCGTGATTCTGACCATCCTGGCCACTCTGGTCATCACCTCGGCCACCGAACCGATGGAGATCTCCTACGCCTTCGAGTTCTTCCTCTCGCCCCTGAAACTGGTGAAGGTCCCCGTGGCCGCCTTCTCGATGATGATGTCTTTGGCTCTGAGGTTCATCCCGGTCCTCTCCACCCAAGCCAACCGGATCCAGAAGGCCCAGGCGGCCCGGGGTCTGGACGCCCGCAACGGGCGGCTGAAGGACCGCTTCAAGTCAGTTTTGGGACTGATTATCCCCCTGTTAATGATCTCGATCATGGATGCGGTGCGCTCGGCTGAGGCCATGCAGGCCCGCGGCTATGATCCACGCGCACCTCGCACCCATCTGAGGACTTCCCGCTTTGGATTGTATGATCTAGGTTGGCTCTTGGGAGCCCTGCTTCTGCTGGCCGGCCTGCTGTTCCTCTGCCTCTATCGGGTCGGTGGTCTGCGGCTGGAGATCTTTCCCGCCTAGGAGGTGCATATGGGCAACTATCTGTGTCGCGTCGCCTTCGACGGGCTACGCTTCAAGGGCACCCAGATCCAGCCGGCGGGGACGCCCACCCTCCAGGGGACGCTGGAGAAGCTTCTGTCCACCATCTACGACGCCCCGGTGAAGATTCGCTTCTCCTCGCGGCTCGATGCGGGCGTCTCCGCCAGAGACCTCTGCTTCTCCTTCCGTGCGGAGAAGGAGCTGGACCTGGACAGGGTCGTCAACTTTCTGAATACCCAGGGGGCTCCAGCTCTCAGGATCCGCTCGATGAGGAGGGTGAAGGACAGCTTCGACGCGCGGAGCGCACCCCACGCCAAGGAGTATGTCTACCTCCTCGACCTGGGGGTCTATGACCCGGTTTTGGACTCCAGGGCCTGGCCCATCTACAAGCCTCTGGACCGCCAGCTCCTGGCTCGGGCCCTCTCCCTCTTCGAGGGGACTCACGACTTCTCAAGCTTCGCCAGCCTGGAGCAGCGGGGCGTGCGGGACGAGAGCTTCATCTCGAATATCGAGAGAATCCGGGTGAGCTTCCCCCGCTGGGGGAAGCTGGCCCAGATCACCATCCGGGGCTGGGCCTTCCACCGCTACCAGGTCAGGATGATGGTGGGAGCGGCGGTCAGAGTCGCCCTGGGAAGGGATAGCCTGGAGACGATCGAGGAGAGGCTGACCCATCCGGATATCGATGCGGCCAAGCTCAAAGCCCCCGCCGAGGGTTTAACCTTATCGCGGACGATCTATCGGGGGAGGTGAGCCATGCTGAACGCGAACTATCACACACACACCTACCGCTGCGGCCACGCGGTCGGCCAGGATGAGGAGTACGTGCAGGTGGCGCTGGGCATGGGCCTGTGCGAGCTGGGCTTCTCCGACCACGCGATGTATCCCGACTACAACGAGCCGGGTATCCGGGGCACCTACAGCCTCAACGCCGGGTATTTCGAGAGCGTGCGCGCCCTCAAGGAGAAGTATCGCGGGCGCATCAAGATTCTCCTGGGCTACGAGGCGGAGTGCTACGAGCCCTATCTGGTCTACCTAAGGACCCTGCTGGCCACCGGCCAGGTGGACTACCTGATGCTGGGCAATCATTCCTCGATGAACGAGAAGCACCAGATCTACGCTCGCTACGGTCGGGCGACCACGGCCAACAACCTGCACCTGTACGGCGAGACGGCCTGCCGTGGTCTGCGGACGGGGATGTACTCGGCCTTCGTCCATCCCGACCTCTTCCTCTCGGAGGTGCCCGAGTTCGACCTGGACTGCCGCAACGTGTCCCGGGAGCTGATTAAGACCGCCATGGAGTGCGACGTGCCCCTGGAGATCAACGTCGGCGGCATCCGCTCGGGCAAGAAGCGGATTGGAGACCAGCTGCGCTGGTGCTATCCGGTCTACCAGTTCTTCGAGATGGCGGCGAAGATGGGAGCCAAGTGCATCATCGGCCTGGATGCCCACGCGCCCGAGCAGCTGGCGGCACCGGCCGCTGATGCCGAGGCCGTCCGCTTCGCCCGCCAGCTGGGTCTCCAGGTCATCGATCGGCTGCCCCTGAAGAAGGTCAAGCTGTAGAGATGAAATAAAATCTTGTCGTATAGGGTAAAATAACCCGCTTCAGAAAGGATATGAGCCATGGACGAGAAGGATGTTACTGCGGCGGAAGCCGCCGCGAATGAGACCCAGGAGGCGGAGAGCCCGGCCGGGGTGGAGAGGCTGCAGAAGCTCATCTCCGAGCGTGGCTTCTGCTCCCGCCGCAAGGCCGAGGAGCTGATCGTCGCCAAGCGGGTGACGGTCGACGGGACAATCGTCGACACCCTGGGTGCCAGCTTCGACCCCGACTGCGAGATCGTCATCGACGGGGTAAAGCTACCCACCAGGAGTGAGATCGAGTCCCACAAGGTCTACATCGCCCTGAACAAGCCCCTGGGCTTCATCTGCACCGCCTCCGACCCTCAGCACCGGCGCCTGGTCACCGACCTGGTCCCGCCCCGCTACGGGCGCGTCTATCCCGTCGGCCGCCTCGACATCAACTCCGAGGGTCTGGTCTTTCTGACCAACGACGGCGAGTTCGCCAACCTCATCACCCACCCCTCCTCGGCTCCCGCCAAGGTCTACGAGGTCACCATCGATGGCCGGCTGAGCAGCGAGCAGAAGGAGAGACTGGCGCAGGGCATCGTCTTGGAGGACGGTCTGACCGCCCCGTGCCAGGTGCGCGAGATCGGCATCTCGCTGGATCCTAGGACCGGAGCGAAGAACGGCACCTACCGCATCGTGCTCCACGAGGGCAAGAACCGCGAGGTGCGCCGCATGATGGCCTACTTCGGCCACCGGGTCCTGCGCCTGCGCCGCACCCAGATCGGCCTGATCAAGCTGGGCAAGCTGCGCAAGGGCAGCTTCGTGGTGATCCCCGAGAAGGTGGTCGCCGCCATCGTGAACGACTGCCGCCAGCGCAAGATCCAGAACGACTACAAGATCAGGATAAAGGGTGGCACCCCGAGCCAGGAGCCGGTCGAGGACGGCGAGGAATAGTAAAAAAGCCGGGAGCGATCCCGGTTTTTTGCTGCTTACTCCGCGTCCTGGACGAGGATGGCGCCGGCGGGGCAGGCGGTAGCGCACTCGCTGGCTAGATCCTCATCCTCGGGGGAGGCGAGCTTGCCCTGGTCGACCTTGACCACGGCGACGCCCTCGGAGGCGCTCATCTCGAACAGGTGCTCGGCGATGGCGGCGCAGGTGCCGCAGCAGATGCACAGCGAGGGGTCGATCTTGACGATCTTCAAAGGGATTTCCTCCTAGTTTCGACGGGGAAATTATATTGCACTCCAGCCCCTCTTCTGCCCTTGAGAGGCGAAAGCCGATCATCCTTACGGGTAGAGGAGGTGGTTTTCTTTTACAATAGACGGCGTGTGAAAATCTGAGGGGAGGACCGATCATGGGCAAGAAGAGCGAGGACCTGGGCGCGGGCGAGTACGTCGAGCGCGACGTCTCCTGGATGTATTTCAACCACCGCATCCTCAAGGAGGCCGAGAAGGAGGACCTGCCGCTGTACGACCGGCTGTCCTTTCTGAGCATCTACTCCTCCAACCTCGACGAGTTCTACAAGGTCCGCGTGGCCTCGCTCCAGCGCATCGCCGGCTCCAAGGCTGGGGGGATCAAGCCCGAGCGCGAGCGGGCCAAGGAGCAGCTGGACCGCATCGCCGAGCTGACGGCCGAGTACGACCGGGAGTACATCCGCTGCGAGAAGCAGGTGTTCAGAGAGCTGGCGAAGAACGGCATCAAGCTGGTCGACGAGAAGCACCTGACCAGATCGCAGAAGGACTATGTCCACGACTACTTCATGCGCAAGGTCGCGGGCTACATCGACCCCATCGTCATCACCCCCTCGGCTAACCTCTCGACCATCAACGATGCCCACATCTATCTGGCGGTCAAGATGGAAGGTGGCGCCAAGAAGGGACCGGCCTATGCGATCCTGGCCCTGCCCGTGGCTCTGTGCGGACGCTTCATCCGCCTGCCCGACGCCGGCGACGGTAGCGCGTGCGTGATGTATCTAGACGACGTGGTCCGCCTCCACCTGCCCCACATCTTCATCGGGACGGGCTACACCAAGTTTGCTGCCTACGCTTTCAAGTTCGCCAAGGACGCCGAGGTCGAGGTCGAGTCCGACCCCGAGGAGGGCCTGCTCCGCTCCCTCTCCCAGGCGGTCAAGGACCGCAAGAAGGGCCTGCCCGTGCGCGTCATCTTCGGGGAGGACATCCCCGAGGACCTCAAGTCGATCCTGATGCGTCGCCTCCACGTCGACAAGCTCGACCTGGTGAGCGTGGGTGGCCGCTACCACAACCACAAGGACCTCAACAAGTTCCCGTATATCCCCAGAGAGGGCGTAGTTCTTCGCTCCTCCCCCTGGCCCACGGTCGAGATCCCCGAGGTCGACGCCGGCCGCTCCCTGATCGAGCGGATCCTCAAGCGGGACCTTCTGATCCACGTCCCCTACGAGAGCTTCGACACCTTCGTCAAGTTCCTCCAGGAGTGCGCGGTCTCGCCCAAGGTCAAGGAGATCAAGGCGACCATCTACCGCGCCGCTCACAACTCCCAGGTGGTCAAGGCCTTGACCGCCGCGGCCCAGAACGGCAAGCGGGTGACCTGCATGGTCGAGCTGATGGCCCGCTTCGACGAGTCCTCCAACATCCTGATCTCCCAGACCCTCAGGGATGCCGGGGTCGATGTGTTGCCCTCCACCGAGGGCTTCAAGGTCCACGGCAAGATCGTCTTCGTCAAGATCAAGGACGGGCCCGACATCGCGGTCATCTCCACCGGCAACTTCCACGAGGGCAACGCCAAGATCTACACCGACTGCCTGCTCTTCACCGCCGACAAGCGGATCGTCCGGGAGGTCGACTCGATCTTCGACTTCATCGAGGAGCCCTACCGCAAGCAGGTCTTCCGCCACCTGCTGGTCTCGCCCAACCACATGCAGACCGTCTTCCAGCGCCTGATCAGGAGCGAGGAGCGCAACGCCCTGGCGGGTCTGCCCGCGGGCATCAGGATCAAGATCAACCACATCACCGACAAGCCCATGGTCAAGCTCCTCTACGAGGCCGCCAGCATGGGCGTGCCCACCAAGCTTCTGATCCGGGGCAACTCCAGCCTGGTTACCAGCCTGCCCGAGCTGGGCGGGAACATGGAGGTCCACGCCATCATCGACCGCTACCTCGAGCACTCCCGCATCTTCATCTTCGAAAACGGCGGCCACCCCCTCTACTTCATGGGCTCGGCCGACTGGATGCCGAGGAATCTCTACAACCGCATCGAGGTCGTGACCCCGGTGTACGACCCCCTCTGCCAGCAGCGGCTGAGCGAGATCTTCGACTGCGGCTTCAGGGATGACTGCCAGGCCTCGATCCCCACCGGGGACGGGGAGTATTATCCCGTGCCCCGCTCGGAGAAGGCCAAGCCCTTCCGCAGCCAGGCAGAGCTGACGGCTCTCGCCCTCAGCGGCGTGAAGAAGCACCGATAGGAGGATGAACAAGTGAGACAGGGATTCTATGCGGCGATCGACATCGGCACCAACGCCGCCCGCTTCGTAATCAAGAACGTCTACCTCAACGACAAGCACCAGCTCAACTCCTACGCGGTCCAGGAGCTGCGCGTGCCCCTCAGGCTCGGCGTGGACGTCTTCCGCACCGGCAGCATCGGGATGAAGAAGGAGGAGCAGCTGATCAACACCATGGCCTGCTTCAAGGCCCTGATGGAGATCTATGACGTCATCGACTATCGCGCCCTGGCCACCTCGGCCGTGCGCGAGGCCAAGAACGGCGAGGCCATCATGTGGCGCATCCGCAAGGAGACCGGCGTCGACGTCAAGATCATCTCCGGTGAGACCGAGGCCGGGACGATCGTCAAGATCGCCAAGGACCTCAAGCTCTCCGGCGACTGGGTCTTCATGGATGTCGGAGGCGGCTCGACCGAGATCACCCTCTGCTCCGACGGGCGGATCATCGACTCCCACTCCTACCCCCTGGGGACCCTGAGGATTCTCGCCGGCGCCGACAAGCCCGAGACCTGGAAGAAGCTCAGGAGCGCCATCAGCGGCTACCGCCAGGAGTATGGCAAGCTCAACGTGGTCGGGACCGGCGGCAACATCAACCGCTATTGGAAGCTCTCCGACCACAAGGACAAGAAGGGCCATCACATCCTGCCCGTGGAGGACCTCAAGGACCTCTACGACGAGCTGAGCGGCATGAGCGTGGCCGAGCGGATGCTCAAGTTCAAGCTCAAGCCCGACCGCGCCGATGTCATCATCCCCGCCGGCAACCTCTTTCTGACCGTGAGCGAGCTCTTGGGCTCGGACTACATCCTGACCCCGATGACCGGCCTGGGCGACGGCATCATCGACAACCTGATCGACGACAACATGAACGTGATCTGAGGTGGCGATCTTCGAGCTATTTTTCCTAAAACCTCCGAAGAATTGCAAATTTAATGGTGCCTGAATATCCCTCACATCTGTGAAACAATTCTGACCCCAAACAGGGAGTGTAAACGACCCCCAAAAATGAAAGTTTATGGAGGCCCGAAAGCCCGTAAAAATACTAAAATAACAAAACCCTAAGATTGGTAAATTCCTTAATTTATCGGCAATAAATTATTAAAATAATCAAAATAATAAAGAAATGTATCGTTTCATGGACTCTTGTAAGAGGCGTGCGTCCGATTTTTATTTTCTATATTGCAACAGGTATAGGGCATCGATATATTATTGCCCCGCAGAGAGGAACTTCTGAAACAAGTTTTTTGCCATTTAGGCAGTATCAGTTAAATGTTGTAAGCGGCTAAACTTTTTTCACAGCTCAGCAGGTTTCTTAGAAACCTTTTTGC
>CALVYN010000036.1 GCA_944372245.1 uncultured Bacilli bacterium | reverse complement strand
AGGAGGTTCTCCAGCCACTGGCGGCGGGAGAGCAGGTCGGGGTAGGGGGTGACGCGGGAGGAGTCGGCGAAGTAGGTCATCCCCTCATCGATGAGGCCGCAGTACATGAAACCCAGCTCCTGCATCCAGGGGTGGGTGTCCAGAGGTTTGACGAGGGAGAAGGCGGGGCCAGACGCCTCCATGACGTCCGGCTCCTCGTCCAGAAATAGGTAGATAGGCATGTTCTGAGGTGGCTCCTTTCGGGAGAGAGATTCTAATCTCTCTCGAGGGGGCGAGCCACTACTCTCCTGACCCTTTCGACCACGCGGTCGACGGTGAAGCCCATCTTCTCCATGACCTGAGAGGCGGGCCCGGAGGCGCCGAAGGCGTTGACGCACATCACGTCATCGGCTAGGGCGAAGGGGCCATAGGGGGTGCACATCTCGATGTAGAGGCGCTTGTCTCTGGGGCTGCCCAGGACCTCCTTCTGATACTTCTTGGGCTGGGAGAGGAAGATGTTGAGCTCGGGCATGGAGACGACGCGGATGTCGATGCCATCCTGAAGGAGGCGCTTCTGCGCCTCGATGGCCAGGGAGACCTCCGAACCGGAGGCGATGACGGTAGCCATGGGCGTGCGCTTCTCCTTCGAGACGATGTAGCCGCCATCGGTGGTCTTGGCATCGGAAGAATCCAGGAGCTGAGGAACTTTCTGACGGGTCAGGATGATGACGGTCGGATGGTCGGTGGCGGTGAAGGCGGCCCGGTAGGCGGCCGCGGTCTCCACCGCATCGGCGGGGCGGTAGACGGCCAGGTTGGGGATCGAGCGGAGCATCGCCAGCTGCTCGACGGGCTGGTGGGTGGGACCATCCTCGCCGACGGCAATCGAGTCGTGAGACATCAGGTAGACGACGGGCAGGTGCTGGAGGGCGGACATCCTGATGGCCGCCTTGAAGTAGTCGGCGAAGACCATGAAGGAGCCGCAGTAGGTCCGAAGGCCGCCGTGGAGGGCGATGCCGTTGCAGACGCTCGCCATGGCGAACTCGCGGATGCCAAAGCGCAGGACGGTCCCCTCGCGGTGGGCGGGAGAGTAGTCCACGCCGCCCTTGATGTCGGTCTTGACCGAGGAGGCGACATCGGCGGAGCCGCCGATGAGGTTGGGGAGCTCCTGCTGGACGAGGTTGAGGAGGGAGCCGGAGATGGACCTGGTCGCCTCGTCCTTGGCCTTGTCGAAGGCGGGAGCGCCCTTGAAGACCCGGTTGATATCCTGGTGCGAGAGCGATTCATCGATGAGGTTGGAGGCCTCGGGATGCTTGACGAAGTAGGCCTGCTTGGCCTTCTCCCACTCGGCGTAGGCGGTCTCGCCGCGCAGCTGGAAGGACTCGCGCATGGTCATGTAGACCTCGTCGGGCACGACGAAGGGCGGATAGTCCCAGCCGTAGACCTTCTTGGCGTGTTCGCCATCCTCCAGGCCCAGGGGAGCGCCGTGGGTCTTGGAGGTGCCCTGGTTGACCGAGCCGTAGCCGATCAGGGTATCCATCTGGATCAGGGTGGGGCTGTCGGAGTGGCGGGCGGAGTCCAGAGCGGCTGCTAGAGCCTCGATGTCGTTGCCGTCGGTCACGTGGATGAAGTTCCAGCCCAGCGCCCTGAAGCGCATGCCGACGTCCTCCTCGAAGGTCCAGCTGGAGGGGCCGTCCAGGGTCGACTGGTTGGCGTCGTAGATGAGGATCAGCTTGTTGAGCTTGAGCTTGGCCGCCAGGGCTGCCGCCTCGCAGCTGACGCCCTCCTGCAGGCAGCCGTCACCGCAGAGGCAGTAGGTGTAGTGGGAGAAAAGGTCGTCGGAGTCGGGATAGAGAGCCCTCAGATGGGTCTCGGCGATGGCCATGCCGACCGCCTGCGAGATGCCCTGGCCCAGGGGACCCGAGGTGCAGTCCACGCCGGGGGTTACGCCGTACTCGGGGTGGCCGGGGGTCTTCGAGCCCAGCTGGCGGAAGTTCTTCAGGTCGTCCATCGTCACGGCGTAGCCGGCGATGTGAAGCAGGGAATAGAGCATCGCCGAGGCGTGGCCGGCCGAGAGGACGAAGCGGTCGCGCTTGATCCAGTCGGGGTGCTTGGGGTCGGCGGTGAGGAAGCGGGAGAAGAGGGTGTAGGCCAGAGGGGCGGCATCCAGGGCCATTCCCGGATGGCCGCTCTTGGCCCGGTTGATCATGTCGATGGACAGGGCTCTGATGGCGGAGACGCACAGGCTGTCGTATTTCATATTTTCAGCTCCTTGACTACCTACATATTGTAATGGCCCAGCTATCTATTCGCTTTACCGTCTCGCTTGGAAACCTTGAATATCTCCGTTAATCTTCAACCTGTTTAAAGGGGAGTTTTGAGATGGAACAGAACCGCGAGACCGCCATCGAGACGAAGCTGTTCACCCGCTATCGCATCCGCGACCTGGTGTTCATCGCCCTCGCCAGCGCCGCCATGCTGGTCACCTGCGCCATCATGCCCCTGTTTGCCAGCATCCAGCTCTTCGGGGTCAACTTCCTGGCGGTCTCTCTGCAGATTGCCTGCTTCCAGGCTATCATCCTCGGCCGTGTTCGCAAGGTTGGAGCGTCCTTTATCTCCATGACACTCCTAGGCTTATTCCACCTCGCTTTCTCCGTCTGGATGTGCCCGGTCTGCATCGTGGCTGGCCTGTTGGGCGAGGCGTTTGGAGCTCTGGTCTTCAGAGGCTATTCCAAGTGGTACTCGGTCGGAATCACCGCGGCTCTGATGCCCATCCTGACGGCTGGCGGAAGCATCGGCATCACCTTTGCAGTCTCGGGACAGGAGGCCCTTCAGTCGCTCTTTCTCCAGGGAACAGCCTTCTGGATTCCGCTCGCCGTCTCTCTGGGAATCGTCGGGCTGGCTGTTCTCGGCTCGAGCCTCGGCACCTGGACCATCTTCAAGCTGCGCGCCAAGGGGGTGATCATGGATGGGGAGTAGCCGGGGTATCTACCCGCTCTTTCTGCCTGTTTTGGCTGCCGGGCTGTGTGCGGCCGGCTTGGTCTTCACGGGAGTCTTCCACGCCCTGATTCCCCTGGGCGCTCTCCTGTTGGCCACACTATTCTTTAGCCGACCTCACAGGGTTCTTGCCATCGGGGTGGTCGCCGGCTTGGCGGGCGGTGTCGCCTTCGGTCTGATATACCTTCTGACCCGAGATATGCCCGCAGCCCTATCCACCCTCTATCGCTTCCTGGTCCTCGGCGGGGCCGCCATCCCTCTGGCCGCCTTCTCCAGCGCTGATCTGAGCGCCTGTCTGGATACTTTGAAGGTCTCTAGGTCCATCTCTCTGCCTCTGACCATCTTCACCTCCTTCATCCCCCGGATGATGGCCGAGAGGAGGATCCTCAAGATGGGCTATCGCACCCGGGGGATGAAGCGCCCCTTCTTCGCTGCCTCCCTCGCCCCCCTGATCGTCAGGATGTCGGAGATGTCCGACGATATCACCCGGGGTCTTCTGACCCGCGGGTTCACGCTGGGGAAACCTCCCATGAACCTGTATGCTCCCAGGCGCATCGGAATCAGGGATGTCCTCTATGCCCTCATCTGTCTCGTGGCTCTCGGCGCCATCATAGGAATCGGTCTATGGCTGCGATAGAGATCAGAAATCTGACACTCACCCCCAAGGGTGTGAATACCCCCGTTCTCTCGGACGTGAGCTTTGCTATCCCCAAGGGTCAGATCGTCCTCCTTGTCGGCTACACCGGGAGCGGTAAATCCACGCTCCTCGGTGCCATCGCTGGCACCCTCGAAGGCTTTGAGGTCTCGGGGGAGATCATCCTGGAGGGCGAGAGGAGCCCTGGAGGGGTCTCCTCCAAGGTCGGCTACCTCTCACAGAATCCCGAGGTTCAGGTCTTTAAGCGGGAAGCCCAGGAGGAGTTCCTTTTCGGTCTGGAGAATGTCGGCATCGAACGCTCCGCCGCCTATGCCCGCTCAGCCGAACTCTTCTCCCACCTAGAAATATCCCTGGATGCGCCGACTCGAACACTCTCCGCCGGTCAGCTCTCCCAGCTGATGTGCGCCTCGATCATCGCTCTGGAGCGTCCGATTCTCCTTCTGGATGAGCCTCTAGCCAATCTGGACCTGCCAGCGGTCAGAGCCCTTCTCAAGCAGCTAAGAGCCCTCTCTGAGCGCGGTATCACCATCCTGATGGCCGAGCATCGGCTCGGCCTGGTCCAGGGCTTGGCTGACCGTGTCCTGCGCTGTCAGGATGGGAGGGTCGTCGAAGCTGAGGAACAGCCTTCGACTCCGTTCACCATTCCTTCACCTCCAAAAGAAAACCACTCTTCTGTGCCTCTTCTCTCAGTAGAGAATCTCTCGGTATCCTACGGCGAGAAGAAGGTTCTCAACCACTTGAATCTGACGGTGCACAAGGGTGAACGGATCGTGATTCTGGGAGCTAACGGCGCCGGTAAAACCACCCTGTTAAACCGCCTCGCGGGTCTGGTACGCATCCGGCGCAAGGATGGAAGATTGAAGGCTTTCGACCTCCCCCGCCCCGGTTCCCGCGCCTGGTTTAAGAGGGTCGGTGTCGTCATGCACGACCCCGTCCACCAGTTCTTTTGCTGGACGGTCAGAGCGGAGCTCGAGGCGGGAGCGAAGGACTCCAAGATCGTCGAGGAACTCCTGGAGAGCCTCGACCTGAAGCGGTTAGAATCCCACCAGCCCCTGGCTCTCTCCACCGGCGAGAAGCGGCGCCTGATCGTGGCCTGCGCCCTGGCGAAGCGGCCGGACCTAATACTTTTAGACGAGCCCACCGTCGGTCAGGATCCGACCTCTCTAGCTCGCATCCTCGAGGCTCTCAACCGTGCGGCTGCCACCGGCTGCGCCCTGGTCACGGTGACCCACGACCGCCAGACTGCCCTAGCGCTCTCCGACACCGCCTACGTGCTCGAGAGCGGCCAGCTCAGGCCCCTGGATGGTCCTGAAGCCATCGAAGAATACTTCGATGGCCTGGAGAGTTCAGCTACCCAATTCACAAACTAGAAGACAAGTTTGTTTTAAAAGAATCCAAGATTTAAGCATATAAAAATCCCCGTTTAGGGGGATTTTTATATTCGAGTTATGTCTCTACTTGGTCAGATGGCCGGTCTTCTCGATCAGGAAGGCCTTGAGCTCGGGCTTGTCCTCACACAGGGGCATGAGCTGGTCCCGGCAGAGGTCCTGGTACTCGTTGATCCGCTCGATCTCAAACTGGGAGAGCAGGGTGGTGTCGACCATCTCCAGCTGCATGGGGCAGAAGGTGATGTTCTTGAAGGAGTTGAAGATGCCGTCGCCGGTGTGGTTGGTGCGGACGGTCAACAGCTCGTTCTCGATCCTGATGCCGTACTTGCCAGCCTTGTACACGCCGGGCTCGTCCGACTGGATCTGGCCGGGCTGGAGCTCCGCCGAGTCCTCCCTCTCGGGCACGAGGCGGTAGCGGAAGCCGTTGGGCGACTCGTGGACGTTGAGCATGTAGCCGACGCCGTGGCCGGTGCCGCACTTGTAGTCCATGCCCTCGCGCCACATGTTCTCCCTGGCCTTGATGTCCAGAGCGACGCCCGAGCAGCCCTGCATGAAGATGGTCGAGGAGAGGTCGATGACCGACTTGAGGGTCAGGGTGTAGTCGTGGCGGTACTCATCGTTGGCGGTGCCGAGGCAGAAGGTGCGGGTGATGTCGGTGGTGCCGCCGTAGTACTGGCCGCCGGAGTCGACCAGCAGGATGGGGTTCAGACCCTGGTTGGAGACCACGCTTCCTCCCTCCTTCGGGGGCAGGTAGTGCATCATGGCCGCGTGGCCGCGGAAGGCGGCGATGGTGGGGAAGCTCAGGGCGTAGCAGTCGGGCTGCTCGTAGCGGAAGCCGTCGACCACGGCCGCAATCTCGGCCTCGGTGTGGGACTCACCGCCCTTGATGATGTGCACGTCGAGCCAGTGCCAGAGGCGGAAGACGGCAAAGCCATCCAGGACGTGGATGCGCTTGGTCTGCTCGATCTCGACCGAACCCTTGATCGACTTCTGCAGCTGGGAGGGGTTGGTGCGGAAGATGGGCCGCTTGACGAACTCCATGATGCGCTCGTTGGTCCGGCGAGAATCGATCAGGGTGGGGACGGGATGCTCGTTCTCCTTGCGCAGGAAGTCCCAGACCTGGTCGTAGTCGTGCACGGTCAGCCCGGGCAGCTCCTCGGGCACCCGGTCGGCCCTCACGAACAGGTCGGCCTTGCCCTCGTCGGTGATGTAGAGGTAGGACATGAACAGGGGCGAGAACTCCAGGTCGTTGCCCCTCCAGCCCAGCAGGTAGGCGATGTCGTCCAGGGAGGAGATGAGAGTCGCCTCGGCGCCGGCCTCCTTCAGCTTCTCGCAGAGCTTCATCAGGCGCTGGTAGTAGTTGTCGTCCAAGAGTTTCTGGTCGACCTTCCAGATCTGGGAGATCGGAGTCTCCATCTTGCCGCAGACCAGGCTCCGGTAGGAGCGGTCGACGACCTCGCCGCTGTTGCGGCCGACGAAGCTCTGGAAGTCGACCACGCCCATGGTCGAGAAGTCCATCGCCAGGGGGTAGAGGTGGTGCTGCTTGATGTACTCCGACATCGTGGGCACGCCCTGGTCTCCCATGCGCACCAGCTCGGTGTCGGTCCCGGCCAGCTCCTCCTCGGCCTCGACCCAGTAGCGGCCGTCGGCCCAGAGGAGGCTCTTCTCGGGGGTGACTAGGAGCAGGCCGTCAGAGCCCTTGTAGGAGGAGAGGGCCAGGCGCTCCTCCAGGTAGCGGGGCGCGGCCTCCTCGGTCTGATGGGGATCGGTGACCTGGACCACGTAGGCCTTGATCCCGTCCTTGGCCAGCTGCGCCTGCAGCCGGTGCAGCCTCTCGTCGAAAGCGTTGTTTCCCATGGATCTATCTCCTTTCTCTCTCGTATTGTAGCGGTGCGGAACTCTAGTAGGCTCGGTCGAAGAGGACCACGGCCCTGGCGGGCTGGCCGCAGATGCAGCAGGTGTCGGCGAAGGGGGTCTGGTCGAAGGGCATGCAGCGCGAGGTGGCGCTGACGTCGTTCTTGACCTTGACCTCGCACTCGTGGCTGCCGCACCACATGACCCTGGCGTAGCCCTTGCCGGTGGTCACGACCTCCTTGAGCTGGTCGTAGGTGTAGCAGGTGGTGGTGTGGGACTCGGTGTAGGCCAGGGCCTTGGCGTACATGGTCTCGTGGATGTCCTTTAAGATCTCGGGCATCCTGGCCGCCACCTGGTCCAGGGGTAGGACCTGCTTGGCACCGTCGCAGCGGCGGGTCAGGGTGACCACGCCCTGGGCCACATCCCTGGGGCCGACCTCGATGCGCACAGGCACGCCCTTCATCTCGTACTGGGAGAACTTCCACCCGGGCGACTTCTTGGAGTCGTCCAGGTCGACGCGGATGCCGGCCTTGGCCAGCTCCTCCTTCAGGCGAATCGCCGCCTGGGCCACCTGGGGATCCTTATCCCCGCGGATGGGGATGATGATGGCCTGGGTGGGGGCGATGAAGGGGGGCAGGACCAGGCCGTTGTCGTCGCCGTGGACCATGATGACCGCGCCGATGAGGCGGGTCGAGGCGCCCCATGAGGTCTGCCAGGGGGTCTTCTGGACGTTGTCGGCATCGAGGAACTTGATGCCGAAGTGCTCGGCGAAGCCCTGACCGAAGAAGTGGGAGGTGCCCGACTGGAGGGCCTGGCCGTCCTTCATCAGGGCCTCGATGGTGTAGGTGTCGACCGCGCCGGCGAACTTCTCCGACTCGGTCTTGCGGCCCGAGGTGAAGGGGATGGCCAGAAGCTCGCGGCCCATGCGCTCGTAGAGGCGGAGCTGGCCCAGGGTCTCAGCCTCGGCCTCCTCGCGGGTGGCGTGGAGGGTGTGGCCCTCCTGCCAGAGGAACTCCGAGCCGCGCAGGAAGGGGCGGGTGGTCTTCTCCCAGCGCACGACGGAGCACCACTGGTTGTCCTTGACGGGCAGGTCGCGGAAGCTGTGGACGATATCCTTGAAGTAGTCGCAGAATAGGGTCTCCGAGGTGGGGCGGACGTAGAGCTTCTCCGCCAGGGGCTTGCTGCCGCCGATGGTGACAATGGCGCACTCGGGGGCGAAGCCCTCGACGTGCTCCTTCTCCTCGTTGAGCAGCGACTCGGGGATCAGCGAGGGCAGGTAGACGTTGTGGTGGCCGGTCTTCTTGATCTCGGCGTCGAACCAGCTCTTGATGGCCTCCCAGATGGCGTAGCCGTAGGGGCGGTAGACGATGAAGCCCTTGGTGCGGGCGTAGGCCATCAGCTCGGCCTTAAGGCAGATGTCGGTGTACCACTGGGCGAAGTCGTCCTCCTGCCGGGTGATGCTCTCGTTCTTGACGTTGGTCTTATCCATAAATCGGTTGTGGTTCCTTTCTTCGGTCGGCTCTACTGCTTCTTGATCGAGCGGGGAGCCCGCATCTGGGCCAGGGTCTGGCGGCCCTGGCTCAGCATCGGCTCGAGGATGCTCGAGGGGGGACACAGGCTGTCGGAGGAGACGCAGGTGACGCCGTGGATGATGGCGAAGTAGGTCTCCTGGCTCGTGCCCAGGTTGGTGAGGGCGATAGGTTTGCCGTACGGCTTGAGGAAGACGAGGGTGGACATGGTGTTGGAGCGGGCGTGCATGTCGGTCACGGGTGAGGAGTAGAAGCGGCTCTCTACCAGGAAGAGGGAGAAGAGGCGCATCGTCGAGTCGTCGATGGCCGGCGGCCGGTTGTCCAACAGCAGGGCGGTGCGGATACCCTCGGCGTTGACCTTGGAGATTGCATCGTCCAGCCTGCTGCCTCCATAGCGCTCGATCTCGTACTGGCTGAAGGCCAGATACAGGTCGACGTTGCCCAGCTTCTGGGTGAAGCCCGCGGCGATGATGTCGCCGATTAGACCGAGCTTCCAGGGCAGGACCAGGCGCACGCGGCCGCTGGAGAGCAGGTGCGAGGCGATCCGCTCCGCCAGGCCCTCGAAGAGGGGCTCTAGGAGCTCGAAGCGGGCGCACTCGTCGAAGAAGGCTTCGCCGCTGATCTGCCCTCTGGCTAGGAAGGGCGCAACCTCGACCAGGTACATGTACGGCTCGCCGACCTCCTCGCCCGCGATGTTGAAGTAGGGGGTGAAGTAGATGCGGTAGGTGCGGTTGTGCACGGCGCTGGTCAGGATCTCGCACCAAGTGTTTCGGTCGATGTCGTCCGCCTGGGTGGAGAGATTTGGTCGCCCGAGGTTCTCCAGGGCGTTCTCTCGTCCCTCTCTGACATAGGCGGCCAGAGGCGGGATCGGCTCCTCCTTCTCGTGGATGACCCGCCCCACCAGGGGAGCGTAGCGGTCCTCCATCGAGTTGGCGGTCAAAAAGTAGATCACGTCGGAGCGGATGTCGTCGACCCAGGCTCGATATCTCTCGTTGGACTGCGAGCGCAGGTCGATCATCAGCATGGCCCTGGAGTCGAGGCGCACCATGTAGGTGCCCCTCACCAGCCGGCGCGCCAGATAGTCGGCCAGCAGTGTGGTCTGGTACTCCTGCTCCTCGCTGTGGGAGACGAACTCCATGGTCTTCTCGTCCGGCATCAGGCTCACGTAGACCACCTGGGCGCGCCGGCGGGGATTCATGATGAAGCGGAAGCGGGTCAGGTACTGGTGGTAGGTCAGATAGCGCGGGCGGAAGCGGTGGAGGGCCAGGGAGATGTGAGGCAGGGTGCGCAGGGTGAAGTGGGTGGTGCCGGAGACCGGCTCGATATCGCCGGCGTAGGCCTCAGCCAGATCGGGGTAGCGGTAGCGGGAGCGGCGGAAGAGGGCTCTGCCCTTCACCGGGTCGATCCGGAAGATCAGCTGGAGCGGGACCTTGCGCTGTTTGACCAGACCGTCGAGCCAGCCGTCGACATCCTTGCCCGGGAGGATCTTCTCATCGACGGGATCGAAGATCTCCACGAACTCCTCCAGGGAGAGGTCGAAGCCTCCGATGTAGCCCGGGTCGCTGTCGGGGTTATCCTCGGCCACGGAGATGTCGTGGCGGGGGACGATGTGGATCGTCCGGCTGCTGGAGTCGTAGCGGCAGGTGAAGGTGGCGTTCATCCGCTCCGAGCGGAAGCGGTCATCGTGAGCGTGGAGCATCAACAATAGGCCTGAACCCAAACAGATGAGACAGGCGATGGCAATCAGAGTGGCCAAGAGGCCGATGACCCAGGGAGAGCGCACCTGAGCCGGGTCGATCGGCGCTGCATCAAAGATGTCTTCGATCGCCCTTCGGCTCAGTCCGAGGAGCGAGGAGATGGTCGTTAGTTCCATGCTTGCCCTTACCCCTTTCTGCTACCTTATTTTAATAACGCGTAGAGAAGTATAGACCAAGCCGCCCGCAACTTGCCGACAATTGTGGTTGATTTGGGGTGTGGGGCTGGTATAATTCTCTCCGCTGTCAAGCCAACTTAGCTCAGTTGGTAGAGCTCCCGGCCGTTAACCGGGTGGTCGTAAGTTCGAGCCTTACAGTTGGCGCCATCGCTAATATCCCGAGGGCAACCTCGGGTTTTATCTTGGATAGACTTTGTATTAAAATATCCCGGCTCAATCGAGCGTAAGTTTTGGCCCGTTGGAGAAGCGGTTAACTCAAAGCCCTTTCAAGGCTTCATTCACCAGTTCGAACCTGGTACGGGTCACCATATTTGAACGACATGTCTGATACACTCTTAATTCAGGTTAGGGGTGTTCAGACTTTTTTGATATTGTCGTGAACCCCTAGAATGAGACAGGTTCAGTGAGCTCCTCTCGGAAGGGAGAAGGAAGCTTTGCTTTCATTCGA
>CALVYN010000035.1 GCA_944372245.1 uncultured Bacilli bacterium | reverse complement strand
GGCCTGCGCCGAGCTGGCCACCGCCGTGGCCGAAGAGATCCGCCAGCAGGGCCATCAGGTCCTGACCCCCTCCCTGGCCAAAGGCCTGAAGGGCTGCTTCAAGCAGGCGGGTCGCAACGGCTGCCGCTACCTGGTCATGGTCAACGAGGACCTGACCTTCGAGCGGCGCGACATGGATCGGAGAGAGCAGGAACACTTAAAGACCACCGACGAGCTCCTGGCTCGGGTGGGAAAGGAGAACTAGAGAGATGTTGAGAGATCATACCTGTGGCGAGCTGCGCGCCGCCGATGCGGGAAAGGAGGTCACCCTCTGCGGCTGGGTCGCCAAGGTGCGCAACCTGGGCAGCCTCTGCTTCGTCGACCTGCGCGATACCTACGGTATCACCCAGCTGAACATCGACCCGGCCTACTTCGATGCGAATCGTCTGCACAGCGAATACTGCATCCAGGCCAAGGGCAAGGTCCAGCTGCGCTCGGCCCCCAACCCCGACCTGCCCACCGGCGAGATCGAGGTCGCCATCAGCGAGTATCGCGTCCTCTCCGCCTCCAAGCAGACCCCCTTCATCATCGCGGACAAGACCGACGCCCTCGAGGATACCCGCCTGAAGTGGCGCTATCTCGACCTGCGCCGCCCGGTCCTCCAGCACGCGCTCAAGGTCAGGGACATCGCTCTGACCGCCGCTAGGGAGTACCTGCACAGCCTGAACTTCAACGAGATCGAGACCCCGACCCTGATCAAGTCCACCCCCGAGGGGGCCCGCGACTACCTCGTGCCCTCGCGCACCTATCCCGGCAAGTTCTACGCCCTGCCCCAGTCCCCCCAGCTTTACAAGCAGCTCTTGATGGTCGCCGGCATGGACAAGTACTTCCAGATTGCCCGCTGCTACCGCGACGAGGACCAGCGCGCCGACCGCCAGCCCGAGTTCGACCAGATCGATGTCGAGATGTCCTTCTGCGAGCGCGAGGACGTGCTCCATGTCATCGAGGGTCTGGTCTCCCACATCTTCAAGGTGGCGGGAAACATCGAGCTGCCGCCCTTCGAGCGCATCTCCTACGACGATGCCATCAACCTCTACGGCACCGATAAGCCCGACCTGCGCTTCGACATGAAGCTCAAGGACGTCTCCTTCCTCGCCCAGGCCGGCTTCAAGGCCTTCGAGGGCTGCGCCGTCAAGGCGCTGGTCGTCCCCGGCAAGGCCCAGGAGACCACCCGCAAGCGCATGCAGCTGGACGAGCAGCTCTCGGCCAAGTTCAAGGTGCCCCACCTGATGCACGCCAAGAGGGAGAACGGGCAGTGGACCTGCGCCGCCTTCAAGTTCTTTGCCCCCGAGAGCCTGGCTCAGCTGGAGCAGGTCCTCGGTGGAAGCGACGGCGACCTAGCCATCCTGGCCGCCGATAGGGACTACACCAGGGCCGCGACCGCCCTCGGCGCCCTGCGCGTGAGATACGCCCAGGAGATGGGTCTCAGAGACCCCAAAGTCTTCAGGCCCTGCTTCGTCATCGACTGGCCCCTCTTCGCCAAGACCGAGGAGGGCTACGAGGCCCTGTCCAACCCCTTCACCTCCCCCGTGCCCGAGGATATGCACCTGCTCTGGGAGAAGCCCGAGGACATCCGCTCGACCTCCTATGACACCGTCCTCAACGGCGAGGAGCTCTCCTCCGGCGCCATCCGCATCTACGACAAGAAGGCCCAGTGGCGCGTCTTCGAGATCCTCGGCCTGTCGGAGAAGGACATCGCCGAGCGCTTCGGCTTCTTCGTCGAGGCCTTCGACTACGGCTTCCCGCCTGAGGGCGGCTTCGGCATCGGCGTCGAGCGCCTGATGATGGAGCTCCTCGGCGACGAGAACATCCGCGACGTGGTCGCCTTCCCCAAGAATCTGACCGCGGCCGAGCCCATGTCCAACGCTCCCGATGTCGTCCCTGCCGAGAGTCTGGACTGCCTGGGTATCCGGCTCAAGGCTAAGGAGGGCGTCTGATGAACGAGATCACCTTCGCCTCCCTCGACATCCATCCCGATGTCCTGGCCGGGTTGAAGAGTCTCGCCCTCAAGCCCCTGTCGCCTGTTGAAGCCAGGGCTATCCCGGCGCTCCTGGCGGGGAAGGCCGCGGTGGTCATCTCCCCGACGGGCTCGGGAAAGACTTTCTCCTATCTAGTTCCCATCTTGGACACCTATGCTCGGGATGAGAAGTTCTGCGGCATCCGCGCCATCATCGTCGTCCCGACGGTGGTCCTGGGCTACCAGGTGAAGGACACCCTCAACCGCCTGGCTAAGGCCTGCGGTTTCGAGCGCTTTTCAACCTACTTCTACGCCTCGCAGAAGGAGACTGAGACCCGGTCCGCCCGCCCGGATGTGGCGATTGTCACCCCGCGCCTGTTCCGGCCGCTCACCCGCTCGTTGGATATCTCCACCGTCACCCGCATCGTCTTCGACGAGGGCGACATGATCCTCTTCGACGGCTTCCTCGGCGAGATGGAGGAGGCCTGCGCCAGCCTGCCCCAGGCCCGGAAGTCCTTCTTCTCGGCCTCACTGGGCAGCCAGTGGCTGACCGCGGTCAAGCGGATGTGCCGCGCCGACGAGGTCATCGACCTGTCCAACGGCCGCATCAACGGGGCCAACATCGCCCACATCCTGGTCGACCTGCGCGGCGCCTCGCGCCAGGAGGGCCTGGCCAAGGTCCTGGCCGATCCCATCGTCCGCTCCGGCCCCATCATGGTCTTCGTCTCCAGGAAGGAGGAGCTCAAGGAGGCCGAGGCCGCCGTCAGGAGCTCCGGTCTCAAGTACATGAGCATCGCTGGCGACCTCGACAAGCGAGCCATCAATCGGGCCGTGCGCGAGTTCTCGGCCGGACGCGCCCAGGTTCTAGTCTGCACCGACTACGCCTCCCGCGGACTGGACCTGCCCTCGGTCAACGCCGTCATCTCCTACACCCTGCCCAAGGATCAGGGCTACTACTTCCACCGGGCCGGCCGCTCCGGCCGCTTCGACGCCCCCGGCACCTCCTATGTCCTCTGCGCCAAGGAGGATCTGACCGACGCCCGCGGCCTCCAGCGCAAGGGTGCCGCCTTCACCTTCATGGCCGTGCGCAAGGAGGGTGTGGCTCGGGTCAAGTCTGCGCCCCAGTCCCATCTCAACTCCACCCAGGGTCAGAACGCCTATCTGACCAAGGCCATCGCCCAGGCCAAGAGGGAGCACCCCCTGGGCAAGGTCAAGCCCGGCTACAAGAAGAAGATCAAGAAGGCGGTCAAGGTCGCCAAGATCAAGCACCGCCGCAAGATCATCCGCACCAACCTGGGCAAGAAGGACCTCTCGCATGGCGTCTGACCCGCGCCGGATCGACCAGGCGCGCCTGCTCTCCCTCCCTCTGGGCTCCCACGTGCCCATGCGCAAGCCCGACGGGCTGCTAGGTTCAGTCCGATTCGCCCTGAATCAGCGGGCGACCGCCGCCATGGTCTTCCTCGGGGCCCCAAGGTCGACCCGCCCGACCCCGGACGAGGACCTGTTCGCTAGCGAGGCTCTGAAGCTCTGGACCGAGAATGGCCGTAAAGCCGCCGATATCGCGGTCCACTTTCGCTATATCTTGAATCCTTCCTCTCCCGAAGAGGAGACCAGACAGCTGGCCGCCTCCTGCCTCGACCGCGAGCTGGCCCAGATGGAGCGGGCCGGCCTCTCCCTCCTCTGCCTCCACCCCGGTTCGAGCCGGGATGAGGACCGCCAGGCGGGGGCCCAGCGCTGCGCCGAGACCCTGCGCCCGGTCATCGCCCGCCACCCCGGCATCCGGATCGGAATCGAGAATCTGGCCGGCCGCGGCAGCGAGATCGGCGTGGGCATGATCGAGATTGGATTGCTCCTAAAGATGATCGACCTACCCAACTGCGGATTCACCCTCGATACCTGCCACCTTTGGGACTCGGGCTTCGACCTGGCCGACCGCGAGCTATTGCTGGCCACCCTCGAGCGCAACATCGGGCTGGATAAGCTCTTTCTGATTCACCTAAATGACAGCTTAAATCCTCGGGGCTCCCATCGGGACCGCCACGCGCCGCTGGGTCAGGGCTATATCGGCTTCAACGCCCTGGCTGGCATCTGCGGGGATGAGAGGCTCTGGTCCATCCCCAAGATCTTGGAGACCCCCGACCCCGGTGACGGCTCGGCCCATGCGGCGGAGATCGCCCTATTGAGAAAGGGGATAGGTCTGCTTTGAGAATCCTAATCGCCAATGCCCCCTTCAAGGGCACGATGTCTGCCCCCGAGGCGGCTGGCTGCATCAGGGATGGTTTGCTTGCAGGTAATCCAAATCTCGAGGTCACCCTCTGTCCGGTGACCGATGGTGGGGAGGGAACCCTCGAATGTCTGGCTGGAAGGCCGGGGGCTCGATGGATCGAGTTGCCGACTGTCGACGCCTTTCAAGACCCGATCAGCGCCAGGATACTCGACCTCGGAGATGGCACCTTCGCCGTCGAGAGTGCGATGTCGGTCGGTCTGCCCATCCAACCCAGACTGGATCCTCTCGCCGCCAACACTAGAGGCGTGGGACTCATGATCGCCCACGCTCTAGATCTCGGAGCTCGGAGGATCCTCCTCGCTCTGGGTGGCAGTGCGACCAGCGACGGAGGCACGGGCATGGCCCAAGCTCTGGGCATCAACTTTTTGGATGAGCAAGGAGAGGTCATCACGCCCGGCGGTGCGGCGCTGGAGCGAGTCGCGCAGATTGACACCTCGAAGCGGGATCCCCGCTTGAGGCGGGATGTGGTCATCGGCCTCACCGATGTGCGGGCGCCGTTTCTCGGACCCGGAGGTTCGGCTCTGTTCTATGCCGCTCAGAAGGGTGCGACCTTGGATGGTCAAAAGAGATTGGAAGCCGGCGGAAGGAATTATTTAGACGTACTTATTAAGTCGGGATTCATCGCTGGTGAAGAGCCGGGAGACGGAGCTGCGGGTGGCATGGGATTAGCGGTGAGAGCCCTGCTTGGCGGGCGGCTCGAGTCCGGTGCGGAGATGGTCTTGACCGCCTGCGATTTCGACCATCTGCTGGAGGAAGCAGACCTGGTCATCACCGGCGAGGGCTGCCTGGATAACCAGACGGCGCAGGGTAAGGCCCCCATGGCTGTCCTCCAGGCCGCTAGGCGGAGAGGGATACCCTGCATCGCAATTGCCGGAAAGCTGGGAGCCGACATCCGGGAGCTGATGAGCCAGGGCTACGCCCGGATCCTGACCACTGCGTCTGCGCCCTGCCAGGTCGCCCCCACGCCCGAGCAGGCGCGGCTCAAGCTGATGGAGACGGCGAGGAGGCTGGCCGCTCTCATCGACTAATATAAGGTTCGATGAAAGCGGAAAACATTTGCAAAAGAGAGGGCGAGGCTCTATTATTAACGGGCTATTTAGAAGCGAGGTAATTTAGAATGGCTGAAGCTAGGACTGAGATTACTCTCGTCTGCACCGAGTGCAAGAGCGAGAACTACATCAACACCAAGAACAAGAGGACGCACGCGGCCAGGGCCGAGTGGAAGAAGTTCTGCCCCAAGTGCAACAAGTCCACCCTGCACAGGGAGAAGAAGTAAATCTAGAGGGGAACGAGAGAAATGGCCGATATCATCGACTGCGGAGACCTGACCCCCGGAAAGGTCTTCCTGGACAAGGGCGAGCTGTACTCCGTCGTGGACATCGCCCACAACAAGACCGCGATGGCGAAGATGAAGCACAAGATCAAGGCGAAGAACCTGAGGTCTGGTGCCATCGTCGAGATGATGAAATTCGGTGGCGATAAGGTCGAGGGCGCCTTCCTGGACAAGGTCACCATGCAGTTCCTGTATGCCGATGACGACTTCGGCTACTTCATGAACAAGGAGACCTTCGATCAGATCGAGCTGCCCCACGACCGCATCAAGTGGGAGCTGCAGTTCCTGGCCCCCGAGGCGGATGTCACCATCACCTACTTCGGCCACGAGCTGCTGGGTATCCAGCTGCCTGCCAAGGTCACTCTGACCGTGGCGGAGACCGACGACAACGCGGTCGCGGGCGACACCGTCAACCGCGCCATGAAGGACGCCATCCTCGAGACCGGCTTCAAGATCCGCGTCCCCATGTTCGTCAAGACCGGCCAGAAGGTCATCATCAGAACCGACACCGGCGAGTACGACTCCCGCGAGTAGTCTACCCATTCCCTGTAAATGCCCTCTCGGAGGGCATTTTTTAAACCGATTAAACTGTGGAACGTATATACTAGAGCCGTTATTTTCGGAGGATTTTAATATGGCTGAAATCAAGTTCGCCTGCCGTCCGCAGGATGACCTTTACACCGCCGTCAACGGCGAGTGGGAAAAGACCGCCGTCATCCCCGCTGACCGGTCGAGCGTCGGCGGCTTCGCCGATCTGGACATCGGCGTGGAGAAGCTCCTGATGCACGAGTTCGAGGCCTTCCGGACCGGGGCTGAGCCCACCCCTGAGCTTCTGACCCGCGCCGTCGCCCTCTACGCTCAGGCCATGGATGCCGAGCGGCGCCAGGCCGAGGGCCTCAAGCCCATCGCGGCCGACCTGGAGTTCATCTCCGGCCTGAGCGGCCTCGAGGCCGTCAGCGACCAGGCCTACACCCTGTCCATCGAGCACGGCTTCCCCCTCTTCTTCAACGTCGATGTCGACGTCGACGCCAAGGACTCCGACCACCACGTCCTGAGCATCGCCGGCCCCTCGACCATCCTGCCCGACACCTCCTACTACGCCGACCGGGCCAACACCCACGCCGACGAGATGCTCCAGGCCTGGAGCGCCATGGTCCGCAAGATCCTCGCCCACGTCGAGGGCCTGAGCTCCGACCGAGCCGAGGCGCTGATCGCCGGCGCCCTGGCCTTCGATGCCCGCATCGCGACCATGGTCAAGTCTTCCGTCGAGTGGGCTGACTACATCGCCGCCTACAACCCCAGCACCGTCGCTGATGTGGCGGCCAAGATGCCCGGCTTCGGCTTCGAGGCCTATCTGGATCGCCGCTTCCCCGGCCACGGGAGCAAGATCATCGTCGCCGAGCCCCGCTTCCTGGACGAGGTCCACAACCTGCTGAACGACGAGGCGATGAACGAGTACCTGGCCTGGGCCTACATCCGCAAGGTCCTGAACGCCGCCAGCTACGCCTCCGAGGAGCTGCGCACGGTCGCCGGCGAGTTCCGCCGCGGCCTCTACGGCATCAAGGAGGCGCCCGCCCTGGACAAGTACGCCTACCACACCGCCTCCAACATCTTCTCCGACATCGTCGGCATCTACTACGGCCAGACCTACTTCGGAGCTGAGGCGCGCGCCGACATCACCGAGATCGTCAAGGACATCATCGCGACCTACTCCGAGCGCATCGCGACCAAGGAGTGGCTCTCGCCCAACACCCGCAAGAAGGCTCAGCTCAAGCTCTCGACCATGGTCCTCAAGCTCGGCTACCCCGACAAGGTCTCGCCCGAGTACGACACCTACCTCGTCGATGAGCACGACTGCCTGCTGACCACGATGCTGAAGATCGGCAAGGCGGCTCGGGCCTACCGCGACACCCTGCTGTTCAAGGATGTCGACCGCGAGCTCTGGGTCATGCCCGGCCACATGGTCAACGCCTGCTACAACCCCACCTCCAACGACTTGACCTTCCCCGCGGCCATCCTCCAGGCGCCCTTCTACTCGATTAAGCAGAGCCGCGCCGAGAACCTCGGCGGCATCGGCACCGTCATCGGCCACGAGATCTCCCACGCCTTCGACAACAACGGCGCCCAGTGCGACGAGAAGGGCAACATCAACAACTGGTGGACCGAGGAGGACTACAAGAACTTCCAGGCCATGACCAAGGCAGAGACCGAGCAGTTTGACCACCTGCCCCTGTGCGGCAGCTACACCAACGGCGAACTGATCGTCAGCGAGAGCATCGCCGACAACGGCGGTGTCGGCGCAGCCCTGCAGGCCGCCCACAAGGAGGGCATCACTGACCTGAAGCCCTTCTTCATCAACTACGCCAAGATCTGGTGCATGAAGGCCGAGGACAGCTACCGCCTCGTCCTGCTCAAGGTCGACGTCCACGCCCCCAACTACTGGCGCGCCAACATGCAGCCGCGCAACTTCCCCGAGTGGTATGAGGCCTTCGACGTCAAGGAGACCGACGGCATGTACCTAGCGCCCGAGAAGCGCGTCAGCATCTGGTAAATCCCAGAGGAGAACCTTTCGATGTTTATGTTCCTAGAGAAGCTCTATCTCAATGCCGGCGGCGTCGCCGGCGTGGTCATCGGCTGCGTCATCGGCGGCCTGCTGATCGGCTACTTCCTGGCCCGCTTCCTCCTCCAGCGCCAGCTGGACAAGAATCCTCCCGTCTCCGAAAAGATGATTCGCGCCATGTATCTGTCCATGGGCCGCAAGCCCTCCGAGGCGCAGATCAAGGCCACGATGAAGGCTATGGAGGACGCCAGCGACCGCAAGCGCAAGAAGCGCCGCAAGCACCACCGCAACAAGAATACTGGCAAGTAGTCAGCTCTCAGACACCGATCATCTGGAGGGGCCTATGACCCCTCCTTTTTGATTTCAATAAAGGGGTAATGATCTAAAATTCTTTTGACAAAGAAATGAATTGCTAAGTATCAAGCCAATATAAAAGACCGCAACTTTGCGGCCTTGATTCTCGTTGGGTTTAGAAGTCCTTACCAGCCTCACCCTCGACCATCTTCTCGATGTTGGAGCGGTGGCGGACCACCACGAGGAGGGCGGAGAAGAGGACGATTAGGAAGGCGAGCCAGTCGAAGAGGAAGTAGTTATTGTTTCCTAAGAACATGCCCAGGTACTGGAAGCCCTGGACCTGGAGACCGGTCAGGACGGTGATGGTCACCCCGCCGAGGATGACCGAGGCGGCCGCCGTCAGAGAGCCGACCGCGACCCGGCGGGAGACGAACAGGGCGATGAGGAAGCAGGTCAGACCGAAGAGCATCAGCACGGGGGAGACGGCGGCGATGAAGCCGCAGGTGACCATGACGTTCTTGCCGCCCTTGAAGCGATAGAAGACGGGGAAGGAGTGGCCCAGCGCCGCACCCAGGCCGCCGATGGCCGCCAGGATGGTCAGGTGGGAGTGCCCGCCGAAGGCCATCGGGCCGATCGCCGCCTCGATCCCGGGCACGAAGAGGATGAGAACCAGCGGGATGAAGGCCGCCAGGAAGCCCTTGACCAGGTCCAGCAGCATGCAGCTGAGGCCCGCGCGCCAGCCCAGGGTGCGCCAGACGTTGGTGCCGCCGGGATTGTGGGAGCCGACCGCGGTGATGTCGACCCCGTGGGCCCGGGCGATGATGCGCGCGAAGGAGATGCAACCCAGCAGGTAGCCATAGAGGGCGAAACCCAAACCAATCAAGATGCCATACAGTGCTTGCATAACCACCTCCACAAGACCGAAATATCATACCTTACACGGGGGAAACCTAACTTAATAAAAGAGGTCAGAAAGGGTAAAATCACTCTGTGTGTTTTCGTCACCTTTAAGCCGGAGGTTTTTCTAATGGCAAACGACAATACTGCGAAAGAGTACGATGCGGATAAGCTCCGCATCCTCAAGGGTCTGGAACCGGTGCGCCGGCGCCCGGGCATGTACATCGGCTCGACCGATCTGACCGGACTGCACCACCTGATTTGGGAGATCGTCGACAACGCGGTCGACGAGGCCAACGCGGGCTATGGCCGCCACATCACCATCACCCTCAACGCCGACGGCTCCTGCACCGTCGAGGACCAGGGCCGCGGCGTCCCCTGGGAGATGAATAAGACCGAGAAGCTCTCGGGCTTCGACATCATCTACCGGACCCTGCACGGCGGCGGAAAGTTCGACGAGAGCAACTACAAGTTCGCCGGCGGCCTCCACGGCGTCGGCGGCGCGGTCGTCAACGCCCTCTCGACCTTCATGGAGATCCACACCTACCGCGAGGGCACCGAGCACATGATCCGCTACACCGACGGCGGCACCAAGGAGACCAAGATCACCCTGGTCGGCCCGACCGACAAGCGCGGGACCAAGGTGACCTTCAAGCCCGACCCCACCATCTTCGAGGACGTCTCCTTCGACTACGACACCATCGCCGAGCACATCGACGACCAGGCCTGCCTGACCAAGGGCGTGCAGTTCGACCTCGTCGACGCCCGCACCGGCCGCAAGGACACCTTCTGCTACAAGGATGGCCTGAGGGAGTTCTTCCGCAAGCGCACCGCCTCCCGCACGCCCCTTTGCCCCGAGATCTACTTCGAGGGCGAGCGCGACGGGATCAAGATGGAGGTCGTCTTCGGCTGGTTCAAGGAGTTCTACGACGAGCGCCTCTACTCCTTCGCTAACGGCGTCCGCACCCCCGAGGGCGGCCACCACGAGGCCGGCCTGCGCAAGGCCGTCACCAACTCCTTCAACAACTTCGCCTCGACCCACAACCTCCTGGGACGGAGCAAGCAGCCCCTCCAGGGCGACGACATCCGCGAGGGCATGATCGCCATCCTCTCGGTCTGGGTGCCCGAGACCAAGCTCCAGTTCGAGGGTCAGACCAAGGCCAAGCTGGGCAGCAGCGTGGCACAGGGGGCCGTGTCCTGTCTCATGAACGACAAGTTCGCCGAGTACCTGCTGGAGAACCCGCAGGTGGCCCAGCTGATCGTCAAGAAGGCCATCTCCGCGTACGAGGGCCGCGAGGCCGCCAGGAAGGCCAGGGACGCCACCAGGAGGAAGTCCGTGCTCGAGAGCACCAGCCTCCCCGGCAAGCTGGCCGACTGCTCCGAGAGGGACCCCGCCAAGTGCGAGCTGTACATCGTCGAGGGGGAGTCCGCAGGGGGCAGCGCCAAGCAGGGCAGGGACCGCGCGTTCCAGGCCATCCTCCCCCTGAGGGGGAAGATCCTCAACGTGGAGAAGGCGAGGCCGGACAAGCTGCTGGACCACGAGGAGATCAAGAACCTCGCCATCGCCATCGGGGGCGGCATAGGGAAGGACTTCGACGTCACCAAGATCCGCTACCACAACGTCGTGATCATGACCGATGCGGATGTGGACGGCGCGCACATCGGGACGCTCCTGCTCACGCTGTTCTACAGGCAGATGAAGCCCCTGATCGAGGCGGGGCACGTCTACATCGCCATGCCGCCCCTCTACAG
>CALVYN010000034.1 GCA_944372245.1 uncultured Bacilli bacterium | reverse complement strand
TCCCCGAGGCCCTGATCAGGTGCCGTAGGGGGTGGCGTCCCCTAAGCCCCAGCGCAGCCGCGACTATCTCTCTTCGCAGTCGGCTGAGGCAGCCAGTTTTTTTAGGAGGGCGTTCTCTGCCTCCAGGTATTCAAGCCTCTCTCTGAGCTCTCGGTCAGCGCTCTTTCTCGTACTGGTCGCAGTGCAGTGAACCCTTAAAGTGAGACAGTCGCCCGCAGGAAAGGGGTGACCACTCAGGTGCGTCAGGCCTACGAGAAGCTGATGGCAGGCTGCCAGGAGCAGGGCATCATCCGCCGCAACGGTTTCCTCTATCTGGACGGAGAGGCGGAGATCCACTTCCGCCGCAAGGGGGCCCTCGAACGCGACATCGCGCAGATTGCCCCCGAGGAGCTGGCTGACGGCCTGTATCAGATCATCCAGCAGAATGTCACGGTCGAGCGGGAGGGCCTCTATCGCGCCCTCGGGGCGCAGTGCGGCCAGACTCGGCTGGGCAGAGCCGACATCGCCGCCCTGGAGAGGGCCCTGAACCTGCTGGCGGACAAGATTCAGATCGATGGCAGCGAGATCTCACTCAAGTGATCTCACAGAAAACGAGTATTCCAAGCGCCTGTCACCCGAGTGCGGCAGGCGCTTTTGCTTTCTTATATATAAGAAGAAAGGGCGATGGACGAGGTTTATAGGCCCCTCCTCTTATATCATTCAAGGCTTTCGGGAGAGTAATTGGGGGTCAGAAGAGTCCGCTTACATCCGGACTTAGGGAGGGGGTGTACACCCTGTTTTTGAACACTTTCTGGAGTGGTTAACAATTTAACGTCGAAAATAGCACGAAAAGTTGAAACGCCGAGAGGCGTTGTCGGGCACTACTGGGGTCCTGATACCTAAAAGGCTAGTGTTTATCGGAACTTTTTAAAAAATGTCAGAAAGTTGTTGACACCTATTTTTGAGCAGTGTATATTCATCCCGCTAAGCTTCGGCTTAGGTGGCTAAGACGTGTGAAGTTGCTGGAACGCCCACAACGGTTGTCATGTGTTCCAGGTAATTCACACCGAGCTAACGCATCGGCTCGATCCGGTGCAGGAGGAAAAAGCATGGCAAGTTCTAAGAACATCCGCGTGCGCCTCAAGGCCTACGACCATGAGGTCCTGGACAAGACGGTCGCCAAGATCGTCGAGGCCGCGCGGAACTCGGGTGCCGAGGTGGTCGGCCCCATCCCTCTCCCCACTGAGAGGAATCTCTACACCATCCTTCGCTCGCCCTTCATCGATAAGGATTCGCGCGAGCAGTTCGAGATCAGGACCCACAAGCGTCTGATCGAGATCGTCCACCCCACCAAGCAGACCATCGAGACTCTCACCAGTCTGGATCTGCCCTCCGGCGTGGATGTCGACATCAGGCAGTAAGGAGGCAAGGCAATGAAATCCATCATTGGACGCAAGATCGGCATGACCTCGGTCTTCGCCGAGAATGGCAGCGCCATCCCCGTCTCCGTCATCGAGGTTCTCCCCAACGTCGTTCTTCAGAAGAAGACCAAGGAGAAGGATGGCTACGAGGCTCTGCAGGTCGGCTACGAGGACAAGAAGCCCTCTCGCGCGACCAAGGCTGAGCTGGGCCTGGCCAAGAAGGCCAACACCGTCCCCCACTACTTCTACCGCGAGCTCAAGGGCGACGAGATCTACGGCCACGAGGTCGGTGACACCATCGACTGCTCGATCTTCAAGGCGGGTGAGCTGGTCGATGTGACCGGCACCTCCAAGGGTCGCGGTTACGCCGGTGTCATCAAGAGGTGGCACTACAAGATCGGTCCCAAGGCTCACGGCTCCGGCTACCACCGTCAGATCGGTTCGCTGGCGACCAACGGACGCTGCAACAACCGCGTCCACGCCGGCAAGGGTATGAGCGGACACATGGGCAACACCCAGGCGACCGTCCTCAACTCCACCATCGTGGCGGTCAAGCCCGAGATGAACTGCATCCTGCTCAAGGGTTCCGTCCCCGGCCCTGACTACTCCATCGTCAGGATCCGTTCCGCCGTCAAGCCTCTCAAGGCTGGCGTCGAGTACAAGCTGATCGACTACACCGATGAGGCCACCCTGAAGAACCTCACCGCGGTTGCGGCGAAGGGCGGCAAGAAGGCTGATCAGAAGGAGCAGCGCGCCTGGAAGCGCAGCAAGGCTTAGGCCTAGAAGGAGAAGTCAACTATGCCTATTGAAAAACTCGAGTGGCCTGTCCTGGACTATGCGGGACAGCAGATTGGCACCGTTGAGCTCGAGCCCGATATCTTCGGACTTCAGGCTGACGAGATCAACGCCTACGCCGTTCAGGCCGCTGTGAAGACCTACCTGGCCAATAGTCGCCAGGCGACCGCCAAGACCAAGGTTCGCTCCGAGGTCAGCGGCTCCGGCAAGAAGCTCTGGCGCCAGAAGGGCACCGGCCGCGCTCGTGTGGGCGACAGCCGCTCCCCCCTGTGGCGTCACGGTGGCGCCGTCTTCGGCCCGACCGGCAACCAGAACTTCAAGCTCAAGCTCAACAAGAGGGTCAACGCCCTTGCGGTCCGTTCCGCCCTCTCCGACAAGGTGCTGGACAAGGCTCTGATCGTCCTGACCGACGCTCCCTTCACCAGCCACCGCACCAAGGACTTCGCCCAGGCTCTCAAGGCCCTCAACGGCGGAGACAAGAAGACTCTGCTGGTCCTCGGCGACTTCGACGAGAACCTGCTGCTCGCGGCTAGGAACCTGGCCAACGTGACCATCACCTCCTACGATAACCTCTCCGTCTACGACCTGGTCAACGCCCAGTCTCTGATCATCGTCAGGAACTGCCTGGGCCAGCCCGCTGAGTCCGTTCAGGAGGCTAACTAGAAATGGCTGAAGAGAAGAAGGAAAACGTGATCCCCGAGCTGGACTACCGCCAGCCCACCGACCACGACTACGAGGTTCTCCGGCACATGCTGGTGACCGAGAAGACCCAGCGCCTGGCCGCTGAGCACAACGTCATCACCCTCAGGGTCGACAACAAGGCGAACAAGACCGAGATCAAGGCTGCCGTCCAGGCGGTCTTCCGCGTCAAGGTCGACAAGGTCAACACCCTCAACGTCCATCCCAAGAAGCGCAGCTACCGCCGCGGTCCCACCCAGGCCTACAAGAAGGCCTATGTCTACATCAACAAGGAGTACGACATCGGTGCGATCAACGACGCGATCGCTTCCGATGAGCGCAAGGGCAAGCAGGACTAGCCTGCACGATAGGAGGAAATGAACATGCCTATCAGGCAAATCAAACCTACCAATAACGGTTCCAGGCATCAGACCCTGCTGGTCGAGCCCTACCTCTCCAAGAAGGAGCCTGAGCGCTCGCTGATCGAGCCTCTCAAGAAGACCGGCGGCCGCAACAACCAGGGTTACATCACCACCCGGTTCCGCGGCGGCGGACATAAGCGCATGTACCGCATCGTCGACTTCAAGCGCAGCCGCGATGGCGTCAAGGCCACCATCAAGGCCATCGAGTACGACCCCAACCGCAACGCTCGCATCGCCCTGGCGGTCTACGACACCGGCGTCAAGAGCTACATCCTCTGGCCCAAGGGCCTGAAGGTCGGCGACCGGATCGAGTCGGGCAAGGCCTGCGAGATCGCGGTCGGCAACTGCATGGAGCTGGGCAGCATCCCCGACGGACAGCTCGTCCACAACATCGAGTTCCAGCCCGGCAAGGGCGGCCAGATCTGCCGCGCCGCTGGCACCTATGCCACCATCCTCGGTCACGACGACAAGTACGTCACCCTGAGGCTCTCCTCGGGCGAGGTCCGCAAGTTCCTCCCCACCTGCCGCGCCACCATCGGCACCATCGGCAATGAGGACTTCGAGCTGCGCAACCTCGGCAAGGCGGGCAAGTCCCGCTGGCAGGGTCGCCGGCCCCACGTCCGCGGCTCGGCCATGAACCCCAACGACCATCCCCACGGTGGTGGTGAGGGTAAGTGCCCTGTCGGACACGATGCCCCTCGTTCGCCCTGGGGCAAGCGCACTCTGGGCGTGAAGACCCGCAAGCACAAGCTGGCCTCCAACAAGTTCATCGTGCGTCGCCGCAACGGCAAGTAGAGAAAGGAGCATTGAATGTCCAGAAGCTCTAAGAAGGGTCCGTTCTGCGAACCCAAGCTGCTCGAGAGGATCCGCGAGCAGAACCGGACCGGCAAGAAGGCCATCCTGAAGACTTGGTCGCGCTCGTCCACCATCTTCCCCGACTTCGTCGAGCACACCATCTCCGTCTACAACGGCAAGACCCACGTCCCCGTCTACATCACCGAGGATATGGTCGGCCACAAGCTGGGTGAGTTCGTGCCCACCCGCACCTTCCACGGCCACCGCGCCAACACCGACACTGCGGCGACCGGCAATAAATAGCGAGGTCTCCTGAATATGGCTAACGAAGAGAAGAAAGAGGTTCAGCTGCCCACCCGCACCGAGGCGATCGCCATCGCCCGCCCCGTGGGAGTGACCCCCCGCAAGGCCCGCCTCGTCGTCGATCTGGTCCGGGGCAAGACCCTCGACCAGGCCTATGACATCCTGGCCAACACCAACAAGGCGGCTTCCCCCATCGTCCTGAAGCTGATCAGGAGCGCTGAGGCCAACGCCGTCAACAACTTCCACATGGATCGCACCCTCCTCTACGTCGCTTCGATCCAGGTCAACGAGTCCTTCAGGCTCAAGCGGTACCTGCCCCGCGCGAAAGGCTCCTCCTCCCCCATCATCAAGCGCTGGTCGTCCATCCGGGTCGTTCTGAAGATGAAAGGAGCTGCCAAGTAATGGGTCAGAAAGTTAATCCTAACGGTCTGAGAATCGGTATCTCCCGTCCCTGGACCGGACAGTGGTACGCCGATCGCAAGAAGTTCGCCGAGACCCTCAAGCAGGATATCGACATCCGCCGCTACCTCGAGCCCAGGCTCAAGGACGCCGGCCTGTCCAGGATCGACATCAAGAGGACCAAGTCCCTGATCATCACCTGCTTCGTCCAGTTCCCCGGCAAGGTCACCGGTCAGGACGGCTCGAACATCAAGGCTCTCGAGAACGGTCTGCAGGGCATCATCAACGGCAAGATCACCAAGAAGCAGCTCGCGACCAAGAACCCCAGCGATGTCGACATCAAGCTGACTCTGGTCGATGTCAAGAACCCCGACTTCGACGCGGCGCTGGTGGCTCAGTCCATCGCGACCCAGATCGAGCAGCGCGCCTCCTTCCGCATGGTGCAGAAGAAGGCCATCAAGAGGGTCATGGATGCGGGTGCCAAGGGCATCAAGACCCAGACCTCGGGCCGTCTCAACGGCGCCGAGATCTCCCGCTCCGAGTCCTACAGGGACGGTTCGCTGGGTCTGGAGACCCTCTCGGCCAACATCGACTACGCGCTGGCTGAGGCTCACACCATGTACGGCGTCATCGGCGTCAAGGTGTGGATCGCCCGCCCCGATGGATTCACCGAGGAGAAGAGCGTCCAGCGGCAGGCTGAGCGTCGCGGCTTCAACCGCCGCGGCGACCGCCGCCCCAACCAGGGCGAGCGTCGTCCTCGGTCCAACCAGGGCCGCCCCGTGGCCCCGGCTCCTAAGAAAGGAGAGTAAACCAGATGCTGCAACCCAAGAAAACCAAGTGGCGCCGCAACCACCGCATCTCCTACGAGGGCGTCGCCACCAGCTGCAATAAGGTCTCCTTCGGAGACTACGGTCTGGAGGCCCTCCAGGGCAACTACGTGACCGACCGCCAGATCGAGGCGGCCCGCGTCGTGCTCTCCAGGTTCACCAAGAAGGGCGGCAAGTCCTGGATCAGGATCTTCCCCCAGCTGGGTCGGACCAAGAAGCCCGCTCAGGTCCGTATGGGATCCGGTAAGGGTTCCGTGGACCACTGGGCCGCGGCCGTCAAGAAGGGCACCATCATGTTCGAGATCGGTGGTGTCTCCGAGGCCGATGCCAAGAGGGCGCTGAAGCAGGTGGGCTACAAGCTCAATGTGACCAGCAAGGTCGTGAAGAAGGGCGAGGAGGTCGTGCTCAAATGAAAATCGACGAGTTCCGCAAGCTGAGCGATGCCGATCTGGCGTCCAGGATCAGCGAGCTGAAGGCCCAGCTGCTCGAGCTGCGCTTCCAGCAGAAGGGCGGCCAGGCTGACAACGGCAAGGCGCTGCACGATACCCGCAAGGATATCGCTCGCGCCCTGACCGTCCAGAGCGAGCGCGCCAATCAGGAGGTCAAGTAAGCCATGGCTGAGAACGAGAAGAAGGTCCACCACGGCAGCGTGAAGATCCTCGAGGGCAAGGTCATCCCCTGCAAGATGCAGAAGACCATCGTCGTCGAGGTGCGCCGCCACAAGGTTCACCCCGTGGTCGGCAAGCAGATCGAGGTCCGTAAGAAGTACCACGTCCACGACCCCCTGGGTCAGGCCCAGGTGGGTGACACCGTCCAGATCGTCGAGTGCCGCCCCATCTCCGCCACCAAGAGGTTCCGCCTGGTCAAGGTGGTCAAGAAGGGAGCCTAAGCGATGATTCAGAAGGAAAGCAATCTCGTGGTCGCCGACAACACCGGCGCCAAGAGCGTCCGCGTGTTCCATCTCTGCGGCGGTTCCATCCACAAGTCCGCTGGCGTGGGCGACATCGTCGTCGTCTCCGTCAAGGACGCCCTGCCCTTCGGCAAGGCGCACAAGGGCGACGTCTGCAAGGCGGTCATCGTCCGCGTGAAGAAGGAGTATCAGCGCGCTGATGGCTCCTTCGTCCGCTTCGACGACAACGCCTGCGTGCTGATCAACTCCGACGGCACGCCCCGCGGCACCCGCGTCTTCGGACCCGTGGCCCGCGAGATCAGGGAGAAGGGAGCCGGTTTCATGAAGATCGTGTCCCTGGCCGAGGAGGTTCTGTAATATGAGGATCAGAGCTAACGACGAGGTCATCGTGATCAAGGGTGCCTTCAAGGGCACCAAGGGCAAGGTCAGCCAGGCCCTGCCCAAGGAGCACAAGGTGATCGTCGAGGGCGTGAACGAGCGCAAGAAGCACGTCAAGCCCGACGCTGCGAACCCCGAGGGTCGCATCGTGACCATCTACGCCCCCATCGACGTGAGCAACGTCGCCCTGGTCGACCCCAAGACGGGCAAGGCCACCCGCGTCGGCTACAGGGTCGAGGATGGCAAGAAGGTCCGCTTCGCCAAGAAGAGCGGCGAGGCCATCAAGTAGGAGGTAGGCTATGGCTGAGAACAGCAAGAAGACTAAGGCCGAGAAGGCCGCCGGCTTCGAGATCGCCGAGGCCGCTCCCAAGGGTGAGAAGACCTACGAGAAGGGCCACAAGCAGGCCGCTTACATCGCTCGCCTCCAGAAAAGGTACGAGGAGGAGGTCGTCCCCGCCCTGGTCAAGGAGTTCGGCTACACCAACCCCATGGAGGTCCCCCACCTGGTCAAGATCGTCCTCAACATGAGGGTCGGCAAGGCCACCGCGGACTCCAAGGCTATCGAGGAGGCCGTCAACGACCTGACCATCATCTCCGGTCAGAAGCCCCTGGTCACCAAGGCCAAGAAGTCCATCGCGAACTTCCACCTGCGCGAGGGCCAGGAGATCGGCTGCAAGGTCACTCTGCGCCGGGCCCGGATGTACGACTTCTTCGACAAGCTCGTCAACATCTGCCTGCCCCGCGTCCGCGACTTCCACGGCGTGTCCGCCTCCTCCTTCGATGGCCGCGGCAACTACAGCCTCGGCGTCAAGGAGCAGCTGATCTTCCCTGAGATCGACTACGACCGCGTCGCCTCCCGCACCCAGGGTATGGACATCACCGTCGTCACCACCGCCAAGACCGACAAGGAGGCTCTGGCCCTGCTGAGGGCGCTGGGCATGCCCTTCGCCAAGTAAGGAGTACCGCAATGGCTAAGAAATCGATGATCATCAAGTGCTATCAGCCCAAGAAGCACAGGTGCCAGGAGTACCACCGCTGCATGCGCTGCGGTCGTCCCCACGCGTACATCCGCCGCTTCGGCGTGTGCCGCATCTGCCTGAGGGAGATGGCTTACAAGGGAGAGATCCCCGGCCTGAAGAAGGCCAGCTGGTAAAGGAGGGAGAGACAATGGTTAACGATACTATCGCCGACATGCTCACCCGCATCCGCAACGCCAATCTGGCGCGCAGCAAGGATGTCGAGGTCCCCTTCACCAAGGTCTGCCACAAGATCGCGCTGATCCTGCTCAACAACGGCTTCGTCTCCGCGGTCGACGTCGCGGGCGAGGGCGTGGACAAGCACATCGTCATCACCCTCAAGTACGACAACAGCGGCAACCGCGTCATCACCAACCTGCGCCGCATCTCCAGCCCCGGTCTGAGGATCTACTCCACCGCGGCCGAGATGCCCCGCGTCATCAACGGCCTGGGCATCGCCATCGTGTCCACCTCCAAGGGCATCATGACCGACAGCCAGTGCCGCCGCGAGAACCTCGGTGGCGAGGTCCTCGCCTACGTGTGGTAAAGGAGGCATAGGAATATGTCCAGAATCGGAAGGATGCCCATCAAGCTCCCCGCGGGCGTGACCGCGGAGGTCGCGGGCACCACCATCACCGTCAAGGGCCCCAAGGGCTCCCTGTCCTACACCTTCGACCGCCACATGACCGTCGCGGTGGCTGACGGCGTCATCACCGTCACCCGCCCCGACGACTCCGTGCCCATGCGCACCCTCCACGGCACCACCCGCGCCCTGATCAACAACATGGTCAACGGCGTGGTCAACGGCTACGCCAAGGAGCTGGAGATCAGGGGTGTCGGCTACCGCTGCGAGATGCAGGGCAACAAGCTGGTCCTGCACGTCGGCCACGCGGCCGCTGACGTCTACGAGGCCCCCGCTGGCGTGACCGTCTCCTGCAAGGGACTGAACATCCGCGTCGAGGGTATCGACCGCCAGCTGGTCGGTCAGGTCGCCGCGGACATCCGCGCGTTCCGCAAGCCCGAGCCCTACCACGGCAAGGGCATCCGCTACAAGGATGAGGTCGTCGTCCTGCGCACTCCCTCCGCCAAGAAGAAGGGCGCGGTCGCCGGCAAGTAAGGGAGGAAGTGAAGAATGGTTACCCCTATCGATAAGAAGGCCCAGCGCGAGCGTCGTGCTCGCCGCCACCAGGATGTGCTCCAGGGCACTCCCGAGAGGCCTCGCGTCGTCGTGAACCGCACCAATAAGGCCATCTACGCTCAGATCGTCGACGACACCAAGAGGATCACCCTGTGCTCCTCCTCCTCCCGCAGCCTGAACCTGACTGGTCTGACTGTCGAGAACGCCGCCAAGGTCGGCGAGGATCTGGGTCAGAAGGCCCTCAAGGCCGGCATCACCCAGGTCGTGTTCGACCGCAACGGCTATCTGTACCACGGCCGCGTCAAGGCCCTGGCCGAGGCTCTGCGCGCCGCCGGCCTGAAGTTCTAGCGAAAGGAGAAGGCACTTATGGCTGAAGAGAAGAGAAACCAGGGCAACAGGCCCCAGGCCGGCGCCGACGCCTCTCGCCGCCAGGGCGGCCCCAACGGTGGCCGCAACCAGCGCCACGGCGGCCGTCACGCCATCAACGACCGCTTCCAGGACCAGGTGGTCGACATCAACAAGATCACCAAGGTCGAGAAGGGTGGCAAGCACATGCGCTTCGCCGCTCTGGTCGTCATCGGCGACGGCAACGGCGAGTTCGGCTTCGGACAGGGTAAGTCCGCCGAGGTCCCCGTGGCCATCCGCAAGGCGGTCGCCTACGCCCACGCCCAGACCGTGAAGATGCCCATGACCAAGTCCCACACCATCCCCCACGAGGTCTACGGCAAGTGCGGCGTGTGCACCGTCTACCTCAAGCCCGCGCCCGACGGCACCGGAATCATCGCCGGTGGCGCGGTGCGTCAGATCATGCAGCTGGCCGGCATCAAGAACATCTACTCCAAGGTGTACGGCCGCCGCACCCCCATCAACGTGGTGCGCGCGACCATCGATGCGGTCAAGCAGCTGAAGACTCGCGAGTATGTCGAGCGTGTCCGCTTCGGCAGCACCCGCGCGCAGAAGCCCGCCGAGAAGCCTGTGGCGAGCGTCGATAACGAGGAGGCTTCCAACTGATGAGTCTGAAACTCTCTGAGCTCCAGGTCGCGCCCGGCGCGGTCCACGAGCACTTCCGCAAGGGTATCGGTCTGGGCACCGGCAACGGCAAGCGGGCCGGCCGCGGTCAGAAGGGCGCGGGCGCCCGTTCCGGCGGCGGCCACAAGGCCGGCTTCACCGGTGGCCAGCTGCCCCTGTACCGCGCGTTCCCCAAGCGGGGCTTCACCTCGCTGAAGCACGACCGCGTGGTCGCCATCGTCAACCTCTCCCAGCTGTCGGCCAAGTTCGCTGACAACGCGGAGATCGCCTTCGCCGATCTGGTCGAGGCCCGCCTGATCAAGGCCGGCTCCGACGCTGTCAAGATCCTCGGCAAGGGCACCCTGACCGTGAAGAACCTGACCGTCAAGGCCGATGCTTTCTCCGCTTCCGCGAAGAAGGCCATCGAGGACCTGGGCGGCAAGGCTATAATCGACCACGGTTACGGCGAGACCGCCGAATAACCGTGTCGCACCTGGGCGGTGCTGACCCCCTCTAGCGGGTGTCAGCATCGTTTTCTTACGGAAAGGAGGTCGAAATGTTGGCAAAACTGCGCGAGCTGTTCCACGACAAGGACGTCCTCAACAGAATCTTCTTCACGTTCGCCATCTTCCTGGTCTACCGCATCGGTTCGGCCATCACGATCCCCGGCGTCAACGTGTCCGACTCTGCCTTCGCGGCGGGCGACGCTCTCGGCATGCTCAACCTCATGGGTGGCGGTGCCCTGCAGTCGTTCTCGCTCTTCGCGCTGGGCGTCAGCCCCTACATCACGGCCCAGATCATCGTCCAGCTCCTCTCCATGGATGTCCTGCCAGTCCTGACAGAGCTATCCAAGGAGGGCGAGACGGGCCGACGGAAGATCAACATGGTCTCCCGCACCCTGACTCTGGTCCTCGGCGCCGTCCAGGCCTACGGCATCATCTCCACGATGATCAGCTCGCAGGGCCTGACTCTCAACGACACCTCGGTGTGGGGCTACATCCGCATCATCGTCTACCTGCTGGCCGGTTCGATGCTCCTGATCTGGATGGGTGATCAGATCACCGCCAAGGGTATCGGCAACGGTATCTCCATGATCATCTTCGCCGGCATCGCCGCCGGCTTCCCCCAGCAGATCGGGGAGGCCTTCTCCACCTACTTCGCCTCCAAGATCAACACCTCCAACGCCGCGCTGATCCTCGAGGGCAGCGCCCAGCTGGTCGTCTACCTGCTGGCCTTCTTCCTCATCATCGTCTTCGTCACCTTCATGGAGAAGTCCGTGCGCAAGCTGCCCGTCTCGCACTCCAACACCTCCCAGACCTTCCAGAGCGAGACCCAGCAGGCCAGCTTCCTGCCCATCAAGATCAACTCCGCCGGCGTCATCCCCATCATCTTCGCCTCCTCGGTCATGATGGCTCCCTCCATCATCATCTCCCTCTTCGTCGGCTCGGGCACCACGCCCGGCTGGGCCCAGACCCTGGAGGACGTCTTCAACTACCAGGTGATGACCAACATGGGCGGAGGCGTCTCCTTCCCCTGGGGACTCATCATCTACCTCTTCCTCATCATCGCCTTCTCCTACTTCTACTCCAACATCCAGATCAACCCCGAGCGCATCGCCGAGAACTTCCAGAACTCCGGCACCTACATCACCGGCCTCAGGCCCGGCAGCGAGACCTCGAGATACATCTCGAAGGTCCTCAACCGCGTCACCTTCATCGGCTCGCTGGCCCTGGCCTTCGTGGCCTGCCTGCCCGTCGTCCTCTCCCTCTTCGGCGTGGTGCCCCAGTCGCTGGCCCTCGGCGGATCCGGTCTGATCATCGTCGTCGGTGTCGGACTGGAGGTCTGGAACCAGCTCGACGGCATCCTGGCGAGCAAGTCCTACAGCTCCGCCAGGTCTCTCCAGGTCTCGCAGGGGGCCTGAGCGTAGGACAAGGATAGGAGGCCAAAGGCCATATGCAAGCTGATCGCAAGCCGCTCAACCTCATCATCCTGGGAGCGCCTGGCGCGGGTAAGGGCACTCACTCGAAGTTCATCGTGGACACC
>CALVYN010000033.1 GCA_944372245.1 uncultured Bacilli bacterium | reverse complement strand
CGGTCTCCTTGAGCATCTCGATGACGGTTGCGTTGGCCTTCTCGTAGAACTGGCCGGCCAGGCGCTCGCCGCACTCGGCGGTCAGAACGCCGCGGGCATCGACGGGGCAGAAGGGTTCGAGGCCGTACTTCTGGCCCACGCGATAGTCGTCCTCGCCCAGGCCGGGCGCGGTGTGGACGCAGCCGGTACCGTCCTCAGCGGTGACGTGGGAGCCGAGGATGACCAGGGAGTCGCGGTCGTAGAAGGGGTGGCGGCAGACCGCGCCCTCGAGGTCGCGGCCCATGTAGGTCCGCCGCAGCTTGACGTGGGTCAGGTTGAGGTGGGCGACCAGCTTCTCCTCCAGCGACTTGAGGAAGATCAGGCGGCCCTGGTCGGTCTCGAACAGGCCGTACTCCATATCGGGGTTGAGGCAGACCGCCAGGTTGGAGGGGATGGTCCAGGGGGTGGTGGTCCAGATGACGAAGGCGTCGTTCTCCCTCAGGTCCTTGACCGGGGTTTTGACCCGGAAGCGGACGTAGAGCGAGGTGGCGGGCAGGTTCTTGTACTCGATGTCGGCCTGGGCGCAGGCGGTCTCGGAGACGGGCGACCAGTGGACGGGCTTGCGGCCGCGGTAGATCAGGCCCTTCTGGAACATCGTGGCGAAGACGTGGATCTCGTCGGCATCGTAGTCGTTGGTCAGGGTCAGATAGGGGTTCTCAAAGTGGCCCAGAAGCTCCAGGCGCTGGGCCTGGCCCTTCTGGTGGGCCACCTGCTTGAGGGCATACTCCCGGCAGAGCTGGCGGAACTCGGCCCGGGTCAGCTTCTTGCGGTCGACGCCGGACTTGGTGATCTCGTTCTCGATGGGGAGTCCATGGGTGTCCCAGCCGGGGATGAACTCGCAGTGGTAGCCCTCGAGGGTCTTCGAGCGCACCACCAGGTCCTTGAGGACCATGTTCAGACCGTGGCCGGCGTGGAGGTCGCCGTTGGCGTAGGGAGGGCCGCAGTGGAGGTAGAACTCCCGCCCGCCCTCGGTCTCCTCGAGCATCTTCAGATACAGGCCCTGGCGGGCGATCCGCTCCACGTACTCGGGCTCCCGCTGGGGGAGGTTGCCGCGCATGGGGAAGTCGCCTTTCGGCATGCATAGAGTCTTCTTGATTTCCATACGAACTCCTTCGGTGTGAGGCTCACGAAAAAACGAGCGGCGAGCCGTCGCAAACGATTAGGTATTTTAAATAAAGATAGAGACCTTTTAAAGCCGGGAGCGCCCTCACGCCCCTGAAAGTGCTCTAATCCTTGAAGCGATACATGAAGATCGCCGCGGCGGAGGCGACGTTGAGCGAATCGAAGTGGCCCATGTCGATGCGGATGCCTGTCCCCCGCTGGCGGTGGCCGGCGGGGATGCCCCTGCCCTCGTTGCCAAAGACCAGGCAGCAGGGCTTCTTCAGCGCGGGGATCTCCCTCTCGTCCTGGCCCTCCAGGATGGTCAGATAGAGGTGGGCCGGGCTGGCTAAGAGCTCCTCGTACTCCATGTAGCCCACGGGCAGGCGGAAGATTGCGCCCTTGGAGGCCTGGATGGTCTTGATGTTGCTTAGCGAGGCGGAGTCCTTGCTGACCATGACGGAGGTGTAGCCAAAACACAGGGCGGTTCTGATGATAGTCCCGACGTTTCCAGGGTCCTGAACACCGTCGAGATAGATAAATTTATCACTGGTTTCCTTGGTTAGATTCAGTTTAGCAATCCCCATGATACCTGCTGGGGTGGAAAAGACTGAGAGACGCTCGAGAAGGTGGGTGGGCAGGATGTAACCCTCCTTGGCGCCGACCAGGTCCTCCCGCCTGGTGGCCAGGCTGGCCACCAGACAGTTGGCCCGCTTGGCCTCATCCAGGAGGTCTCGACCCTCGATGAGGGTCAGACCCTCAGCCTTGAACTTGCCCTGGCGGATAGCGTTGAGCCTCTTGAAGGTCTCGCTGTGCGGGCTTGCAATCTCCTTGATCTCCATGGGTGTACCTCCTTCTAATCGGGCAGCTTGTCGAATCGTCCGGTGGTCAGGATCCTGCGGCTTGTCCAGTAGGTGTGACGATCCATCAGAGCATAGAGCCAAGCATAGAACTGCCGGTCGTGAGGTGACCTGACGATGTGACAGATCTCGTGATCGACGACCGAGCGGATGACGATGGGTTGGAAGGCTAGCAGCCGGCGGTCGAATTCGAAGAGATGGTCACTAGCTCTGTAAGACGCGTATTTGCTCATGTAGCGACCGAGCTTGACACTGTATGACTCGGGGACCTCGATGCCGACGCGAGCCGCCTCGGATTCAATCATCCCGCGGATGTATTCAATCGCCTGGCAGTCGAACTCGCGCGCGAAGTTCTTGCTGTCTCTTGGGGCTATGAAGACATCGGGGTCATCCGGATCGCCGTCAGGGTCGATCCTCCGCTTGCGCCCCAGATACCAGACCTGACGCTTGGGCCAGTCCAGCATCGGCTGGAATACGTACTCCTCGATGCTGGGTTTTCTCAGCCGGCCCAGAATGTTCTCGATCGCCTGCTTGAATTCCTTCTCGCTCAGCTTGCTGCCCACCGAACAGTAGACCGAGCCCATAGTGAGATTGAGGGTGACGTGCCGGCTACCCTTGATGTAGCGGATGTGCATCGGAACCAGCTGACCATTGATCGGGTAGAAGATGATCGAATCCTTGTCGAAACCGCGCATCAGACCTCCTCCGCCTCGCTCGAGCTCATCTGGGACCTCGCTGCAACTCGGCCCTCTTCTGATAATTATCCATAAACATTTTGCGCCGTGGCATCCGTTTGCTCCGCTGCGCTCTTATTAGGACATAGATATACCGACTTAATAACTTCAATCACAAATATAATCCTTGCTGAAAAAGGGGTCTATACTCTTTGACCGCTGAATAATGCCGGGGTCGGACGACAGAGATACCGCTCAGCCCCGGGGAGGAGATTATGAAACCAAAGGTACTATTCACTTCTGAAGCTGTGGGTGAGGGACACCCCGACAAGATCTGCGACCAGATCGCCGACAGAATCCTGGACGCCTGCATCGCTCGCGACCCCAAGGCCCAGGTGGCCGCCGAGGTTTTGGCGACCGCCGAGAGGATCGTCCTGGCGGGCGAGATCACCTGCGCCGACCCCCTGACGGAGGACGAGTACGTCCAGATTGCCCGCCAGACCGTGCGCGACATCGGCTACACCGATCCCGAATCGGGTATCGGCCCCGATACGATGTCCGTTGAAGTCCTGATAAAAACCCAGAGCCCTGATATCTTCCAGGGAGTTGCCAATTCCTATGATACCGGCTCAATCGGCGCTGGAGACCAGGGCATGATGTTCGGCTACGCCACCGATGAGACCGCCAACTATATGCCCCTGGCCTATGTCATGGCTCAGAAGATCGTCCGGGTGGCTGAGAACCTGCGCAAGCAGGGTAAACTCCCTCACGCCCGCCCGGACATGAAGTCCGAGGTGACCATCGACTACACCGATCCGGCGCACCCCAGCGTCAATGCAATCGTCTTCTCCTGCCAGCACGAGGAGGTCGCCAGCATGGACGAGTTCCGCGCCGAGCTCAAGAGACAGGTGCTGGAGCCCGTGGTCACCTCGTTCGGCTTCGCCCTGCCCCAGCCCGAGGAGATCTACATCAATCCCACCGGCCGCTTTGTCATCGGTGGCCCCCTGGGCGACACCGGTCTGACCGGTCGCAAGATCATCGCCGACACCTACGGCGGTGCCTGCCCCCACGGTGGCGGCGCCTTCTCGGGTAAAAACCCGACCAAGGTCGACCGCACCGGCGCCTACATCGCCCGCTACACCGCCAAGAACATCGTGGCGGCGGGTCTGGCCCACAGGTGCCAGGTCCAGGTGGCCTACGCCATCGGCGTCTCCAAGCCGGTGAGCATCAATGTCGACACCCTGGGCACTGGCCTGGTGCCCGACGACGTGATCCTCAAGGCGGTGCTGGAGAACGAGAAGCTCTTCGACTTCACCCCCAGGGGCATCATCGAGAAGTTCTCCCTCGAGCATCCCACCTTCCGCTACGCCGACGTGTCCAACTATGGCCACTTCGGCCGCCCCGACCTCGACCTGCCCTGGGAGAAGCTGGATGCGGTCGACTATCTGCGGGCGGCTTGCCTGAAGACAGAGGATTAAGCCCAGCAGAATCTGACATTTATATAAAGAAAAGGGTATAGAAAGGAGGCTCACATGGATAAACCCGTCAGGCGCCCGTCCAAGGCGCGGGACGCGCGGCAGAGCCGCACGCCCTTCCTCGAGGCGCTGAAGGCCTATGTGGCCAGCAATCCGGCACCCTTCGATGTCCCCAACCACAAGATGGGCGGCTTCGACAACGAGTTCCTCGACTATGTCGGACGGCAGGTCTATGCCTGCGACGTCAACGCGCCGATAGGCATGGATAGCCTTCTGCGCCCCAGGAGCGTGATCAAGGAGGCGGAGGCCCTCTGCGCCGAGTGCTTCGGCGCCGACCACTGCCTCTTCATGGTCAACGGCACCACCGGCGGCATCCTGACCGAGCTGGTGGGTGTCCTCCACCCCAAGGACAAGATCATCCTGCCCCGCAACGTCCACAAGTCCATCATCAACGGACTGATTCTCTCCGGCGCGGTCCCCATCTTCGTCCAGCCCGACATCGACCCCCTCACCGGCATCGCCAACGGCGTGCCGGTGGAGGCTTACCGCCAGGCGGTCGCCGAGAATCCCGACGCCAAGGCCATCTTCGTCATCAACCCCACATATTTCGGCATCTGCTCCAACCTCAAAGAGATCGCCGAGCTGGCCCACTCCAACGGGATGCTGGCCATCGCCGACGAGGCTCACGGCACCCACCTCTACTTCGACCACCACCTGCCTCTGGGTGCCCTGCAGGCCGGCTTCGATCTGACCGCCTGCTCCATGCACAAGACCGGGGGCAGCTTGACCCAGTCCTCCCTGGTCCTGTCCAAGGGCAAGAGGGTCGACTGGGAGCGGGTGAAGAACGTCTTCACCATGATGACCTCCACCTCGCCCTCCCCCATCCTGATGGCCTCGATCGACGCGGCCCGCAAGCGCATGTACTTCGAGGGTGAAGCCCTCCTGGAGCGCTCCAAGGCCATGGCCAGCCGGGCGCGGAGCGAGCTGGTGAAGATTCCCGGCATCTCCGTGCTCGACGAGAGCTACCTGACCCGGGACGGCCGCTGCGCCCTCGATCCCACCCGTCTGGTCATCAACGTCTCGGGCCTGGGCATCACCGGCTTCGACGCCTATCGCGAGCTCAAGCGCGAGTCCAACGTCCAGCTGGAGTTGGGCGAGATCAACTGCTGTCTCGCCCTGTTTGGCATCGGCTCGACCGACGAGCAGGTCGCCCGCCTCATCGAGGGCTTTAGAAAGCTCTCGGCCGCCCACTATGGCACGCGGCAGCCCCTGCGCTTCCCCCGCTTCAATCCGGCCTTCCCCGACCTGGTGGTCCGCCCCCGCGTGGCCTTCAACGCCCCGACCAAGATCGTGCCCCTGAAGGAGGCCGCCGGCGAGATCTCGGCGGAGGCCATCATGGTCTATCCCCCTGGAATCCCCTTCCTGATCCCCGGCGAGCGGGTGACGGCCGACTCCATCAAGGAGCTGAGGTTCTACGTCCGCCACGGCGGCGTGGTGATGTCCGACACCACCCCGGAGACGATCAAGGTCATCGACCGCTCGCAGTGGTTCATGTCCTCCGATCTCGACTACGACTTCTAGCATCAGAGAGCGATCCATCAAAGAGATCGCTCTTTTTTCTAAGAATTGTTGACCGCTAGAACCCTGAAAAACTCCATCGAATAGAACGCAGTATCAGCCAGTGTGAAAAGGGGTTAAAGCACCGGCCCTAACCCCTCTGAAAGAGGGGTTCTCCGCCCTCGGAGAGGCGGGCATTCAGCCCTCCCGTATCCCTGAAAGGGTGATACCAAAGTATGAAAGGGCTACGATGGGTCTCAGCTGGATTAAATCACCTGTCTGCTTTCTTTCTTCAAAAAATCCTTTATTTCATTAAATATGCAGAAAGCAGACTCCAGAGAACGACGATTTAAGAAGAAAATTTAAGTAAAATACACTTAAGTTTAACTATTTAAGTCATGCTTTTTCTTGACTTGTAATAAGTCTTTTATACAAGCCTAAAAATTGAATCCACCCAGCTATTAGAAAGCGTTTCAATAATTTTCACAACCGATTGTGAGATTATCAAAAAAGAGCGTTTTTTGCCTTTGATTAAAAGGCAATCTGACTTCTTTTAACCACTTGACATGAGGGGGGGGTGTAGGCGTAAAGTTGAAAGCGCTTTAGGGAGTAGCGGAGAAATCGTGGCCCGCAAAACCGAGAGCATCGTTCCTATTAAACCTATTTAAGGAGGGTTTATCGAATGTCTTTCAAGAAGATCTCGCTGATGGCAGTCCTTGCCCTGTGCTCCCTCGGAACACTGGCGGCCTGCAATGGCACCGAGACTGATGGCAGTGGCAGCAACACCGGCACCGGCAGCAACAGCGGTGATGGCGCTTCCCACACCGGCACCATCATTCTGGCCGGCCCCACTGAGGCCAAAAACTTCACCCTCGAGCACGCCCAGGACTGGAATGAAGAGAATGGTTACAACTACACCTTCGAATTCCAGGTTCACGGTGAGGACAAGATCACCACTGAGGTGAACGACTTCTCCGCTTCCACTGCTCCTGACATCTTCATGTATGCGAACGATGGTCAGCCTGGTCTGCTGCAGAAGAAGGTCATCAGCCCCGTGCCCGACAGCAACGTCGATGCTATGAGCGATGAGGGTATCGCCCAGGCCTTCCTCGACTCCGTCACCTTCGACGGCACCGTCTACGGCTACCCCTACACCTCCAACTCCTACTGCTTCTGGTACAACAAGGACAAGGTCGAACAGTACGTTAAAGCTCCTGCGACCTATCTGCCTGACGACATGCAGACTCGTACCGACTACAACAATTGGACCATGCTGGAGTGGTGCAAGGTCGCCGCTAAGAACAAAGAGAGTATTGCCTACGACATCAACAATGGCTTCTACAACGGTCCTCTGCTCTGCTCCTATGACGGCGCCGCGCAGTGGAAGTGCAACTACGACCGTAACGGTATCCTCCAGAGCGTCGTCTGCCAGACCGCTGACGAGAATGGTCTGAAGGTCGCCAAGAACATGATCCGCTGGGTCGCCACCGGCGGAATAGTCGAGGACCTGAGCGTCGCCCCCTCCAACAACTCTTCCGTTCTAGCCAACATCAATGGTGCTTGGTCTCTGACCACCACCACCGGTGCTCCTTCCGACTTCGCCAAGGCTGAGGTCCAGTGCATGGCTCTGCCCGATCTGGACGATGGCAATGGTGGGGATCGCAAGCCCATGTACGCGTTCACCGGTTCCAAGGCCATGGGTGTCAACGCTCTGAAGTCCTCTGACCCTGTCAGGGTCACCGACATCCACAGCCTGGCTCTCTACCTGGTCAGCCCTGAGGTTCAGACTGCCAGATACGCCTTCAACGAGTCCTGGCTGCCCTCTTCCAACCAGGCGACTGCTGAGGGTTCCAAGTGCATCGATGCTCTGAATAAGGTTATGGAGCATGCGATCGCTCAGGCTAACCTGCCTCAGGCCCTGTGGGATGCCACCGGCGCTCTTGGCAACCTGTTCTTCAACGCTGACGGCGGCGCCACTCTGACCCCCGATAGCTCCGATGAGGACATCATGGCGGCTCTGCGTTCCTTCGACACCCAGATGCAGACCGTCAACAACTAATCTGTTCCCACAGTCTATTCAGCCGTAATTTGCTTAACAATCTGATCTGAGTTGTATGAAACGTCGGGAACGTGCATCGTTTCCTGACGTTTTTCTAAGTTGAAGCCAAACAATTACAGGAGGAATTCGATGACAACCATTGAGTACCTCTCGATGTCGAACTTCGAGCGCTTCTGCTACAGCTTCGTCGAAATTTTCAAGAGGCTCCCGAGTCGCGTCGCGATGGGATGCAGTAGGCTGCCTTCCCGCTTCCGCAGGTTGCTAGGGAAGATCAGTGCTCCTGCAGTCGATGTGTACAACGCTGCGAAGTATGGCGACTGGCGTACGCGCCTGTCCTTCATCCTCATGGGCTTCGGTCTCTTCACCCGGAGGCAGATCACCCGCGGCGTCATGTACCTGGTCTACGAGGTCTTCTTCATCGCCTTCATGTTCCTAGTCGGCGGCAACGCGCTCGCCGGTCTGGGCACGCTGGGTCAGTTGGGTTCAGTCATTATCACGGTCGGTGCGGTCGATGCCACGATCGTCTACGATGACTCCCTGACGATCCTCATCTATTCGATCATCACCATCGTCCTCATCCTCATCCTGGCCGTGTTCTACGTCGCCCAGCTGCGCGACTCGCTGCGCCTGCAGCGCTCGGCCTACATCGGCCACTTCGCCTCCGACAGGGAGACGCTGCGCAACCTGCTCGACAAGAGCTACCACCGGACGCTGCTGACCATCCCTCTCGCTGGCGTGACCATCTTCACCGTCATCCCCGTCATCATCATGGTTCTGATCGCCTTCACCAACTACAACAGCAACCACCTGCCCCCCGCGACTCTGGTCGACTGGGTCGGCTTCGCCAACTTCGCCTCCCTGTTCTCTGCTGGCGGCGCCAGCAACAACAGTCTGATGGTCTCCATCTTCGGTCAGGTCCTGGCCTGGACCCTGGTCTGGGCGGTCTTCGCCACCTTCACCAACTACTTCCTGGGCATGATCGTCGCCATGATCATCAACACCAAGGGCATCCGCCTGAAGAAGATGTGGAGAACCATCCTCATCACCACCATCGCCGTCCCCTCCTTCATCTCCCTGATGCTGATGTCGATGATGCTCAACCAGAACTTCGGTGTCATCAACGGTATCCTGGGTTCCAAGATTCCCTGGCTGACCAACCCCTGGCTGGCCAAGGTGACCATCATCGTGGTCAACATGTGGATCGGTATCCCCTACACCATGCTGATCTGCACCGGTCTGCTGATGAACATCCCTGCGGATCTGTATGAGTCGGCCAAGATCGATGGCGCCGGCCCCTTCAAGACCTATATGCGGATCACCCTGCCCTACATGCTGTTCGTCACGACTCCCTACCTGATCTCCAACTTCGTGGGCAACATCAACAACTTCAACGTCATCTACCTGCTCTCCGGTGGCAACCCTCTGATGACCTTCGCCCCCGGCACCGTCGTGCCTCAGCAGGCCGCCACCGTCGGTTCGACCGATCTGCTGATCACCTGGATCTACAAGATGTGCTTGACCACCGGCTTCAAGGACTACGCTCTGGCTTCCGTCGTCGGTCTGCTCGTCTTCGTCGTCGTCGCCTTCTTCTCGCTCGTCGTCTTCAACAACTCCAAGTCGGTCAAGAATGAGGAGGATTACCAGTGATGGATACCTCGGTTAAAAAGGCTCACTACGCCTCCCACCGGCGCAACAAGATCATCAAGAACACCGCCATCTACATCTTCCTGGTGATCATCAGCGTCATCTGGCTGGTCCCCTTCCTCTACATGCTGCTCCAGTCCTTCTCCGGACACTACGAGTTCGATTCCGTCATCCCCTCCACCTGGTCGATCCATGCGTACGAGTTCCTGTTCACCTCGAACGAATACCAGTTCTGGAAGTGGTGGCTCAACACCTTCGCCATCGCCTGCGTCACCGCGGTGGTGCAGACCCTGCTGACCCTGATGACCTCCTACGCCCTCTCCCGTCTGCGCTTTAAGATGCGCAAGGCCATCATGCAGTTCATGCTGATCATCGGCATGTTCCCCTCCTTCCTGGGTATGGTCATCATCTACTACATCCTCAGACTGCTCAACATGGAGTCTTCCATCTACTCCCTGATCCTCATCTACATCGGCGGCTCGGCCATGAACTACTACATCTCCAAGGGCTTCTTCGACACCATCCCGAGATCGCTCGATGAGGCGGCTATGATCGATGGCGCCAACAAGAACACCGTCTTCTTCCGCATCATCATGCCTCTGTCCAAGCCCATCGTCGTCTACACCCTGCTGATGGCCTTCACCGGCCCCTGGGGCGACTTCATGACCGCTTCCTTCTACGCTCAGGGCGTTCCCGACAACTTCAACGTGGCCGTCGGTATCCAGAACATCATGAATCCCGGCGGAGGCACCCTCAACATCGCCAACATCCCCACCTTCTGCGCGGCTGGCGTGCTCACCGCCATCCCCATCATGGTCCTGTTCTTCTGCCTGCAGAGGTACTACGTGGAGGGTGTCACCGGCGGCGCCGTCAAGGGCTGATACGGTTATGCGTACACGATTCTCACTCGCGGCGGTGGCTCTCCTGGCCGCTCTGACCTCCTGTCAGGGCAACCCGGTTGGCGGCTCCTCTTCCTCCTCTTCCTCCCCCGCTGAGAAGCCCGTCGCTCCGATGAAGGAGCAGTCGGACAACCACCGCAACTTCTACGAGATCTTCGTCGGGTCCTTCGCTGATTCCGACGGTGATGGGATGGGCGACCTGGACGGTGTCACCCAGAAGCTCGACTACCTCAAGAACCTCAACTTCGACGGAATCTGGCTGATGCCGATCTTCGAGTCGCATTCCTACCACAAGTACGACACCGACGACTACTTCAAGATCGACGAGGACTACGGCACCGAGGAGGACCTCAAGGAGCTGGTCGCTGCGGCGCACGAGCGGGGCATCAAGGTCATCATCGACCTGGCGCTCAACCACTCGTCCACCTACAACGAGAACTTCCTCAGGTCCTGCGCGGCCTACGCCTGGACCAAGGGCCAGGAGAACTCCGCGGATATGACCACCTACCTGGATGGCATGTCCGAAGCGGAGATCGAGGCCCAGGCCCAGATGTACGTCTTCAGGGACGAGGCCGGCTCGGGCTATCACCAGGTGCCCGGAAGGAGCTTCTACTACGAGGGCAACTTCTCCAACACCATGCCCGAGTTCAACTTCGACTCGCCCCTGGCCTGGGACCTGTTCGAGCAGGTCATCCAGTACTGGATGTCCCCCGAGCACGGCGACGTGGACGGCTACCGCCTGGATGCGGTCATCTACTACTACCTCTACAATACCGAGAAGAACGCCCAGGCCCTGACTCGCCTCGAGGACTTCGGCCGGGAGATCGATCCTGACTGCTACTTCGTCGGCGAGTGCTGGCAGCCCTCGCTCACCATCGCGGACTACTACGCCGGCAGCGACCTGGATTCCTACTTCTGGTTTCCCGCCCAGGGCAGCAACGGCTTCGTCCGCAACGGCATGTACGACCCCAACGGCTACGTCCGCGGCGAGCGGGAGATGATCGAGGCGGTGGGAGACGACATCCCGGCCCCCTTCATCTCCAACCACGACACCGGGCGCAACAGCCTCTCCAGGATCGACATGGCCAAGTTCCAGTACGGCCTCTTCGCCACCCTGTCGGGCAACACCTTCAACTACTACGGCGACGAGATCGGCCTGGCGGTGGGCAACTCCACCAACGACGAGTCCAAGCGGACCCACATGCCCTGGGGCGACGGGATGGAGTGCGATGACCCCGCCAACGCCGCGCCCGGCACCTGGACCCTGGGCACGGTCAGCGAGCAGCTGGCCGACCCGGACAGCCTGATCAACTTCGTCGGCGAGTGCAACCGCCTGCGCAATCTCTACCCGGCCCTGGGCTGGGGTGAGATCAGCAGCTACGAGATCTCGCCGGACAACCTGCAGCTGGTGCTCGACAAGAGCCTGGCCGGCAGTCAGAACGTCAGAGTCGTGTACAACTTCGATGATGTGGACAGCCAGGAATACACCGCCCCCGAGGGCTACACCCTCGTCGGTGAACTGGCTTCGCAGGGAGCGATCGCCCGGTCGGGCTCGACCTACACGATCCCTGCATATTCAATCGCGCTATTCGCTCAGAACTGAGCCATCGGGAGGAATAGAAACAAATGGCTAGTGTCAAGTTGGAACACATCTACAAGGTCTACACTGGCGGCACCAAGGCCGTCAGCGACCTGACCATGGAGATGAAGGACGGCGAGTTCATCGTTCTCGTCGGCCCCTCTGGCTGTGGTAAGTCCACCACCCTGAGGATGATCGCCGGTCTGGAGGAGATCACCGCTGGTGAGCTCTACATCGGCGACCAGATCGTCAACGATATGGAACCCAAGGATCGCGATATCGCGATGGTCTTCCAAAACTACGCTCTGTATCCCCAGATGACCGTCTACGAGAACATGGCCTTCGGTCTGAAGCTCCGCCACGTTCCCAACGACGTCATCCAGAGCAAGGTCATGTGGGCCGCGAACATCCTCGGTCTGACCGAGCTGCTCGACCGCAAGCCCAAGGCCATGTCCGGCGGTCAGAGACAGCGTGTCGCCCTCGGCCGCGCCATCCTGCGCGACCCCAAGGTCATGCTGCTGGACGAGCCTCTGTCCAACCTCGATGCCAAGCTGCGCGCCTCGATGAGAACCGAGATCGCCAAGCTGCACCAGAGGCTGAAGACCACCTTCATCTACGTCACCCACGACCAGACCGAGGCCATGACCCTCGGCGACCGCGTCCTCGTCATGAAGGGCGGCCGCATGCAGCAGTTCGACACCCCCAAGAACCTGTACGACTACCCCGACAACAAGTTCGTCGCCGGCTTCATCGGCACCCCTCAGATGAACTTCTTCGACGGCTATCTGACCAAGACCGGCGAGAATGTCGTCATCTCCTTCGACAAGGCCTCCGAGAAGCTCGAGCTGCCCTTCGCTAACCTCATCAAGGTCAACCCCGCCTACCTCGACGGCAAGCACCACGTCACCATCGGCGTGCGCTGCGAGCACGTCCACATCGTGCCCGCCGGCACGCCCAACTCCCTGGCCGTCAAGGTCAACCACTTCGAGGAGCTGGGTGCGGAGAC
>CALVYN010000032.1 GCA_944372245.1 uncultured Bacilli bacterium | reverse complement strand
ATTTCTGATAAAACCGTGTATTCAGAGCCACTCCGTCCACATAGATCGTTGCGATGGTGTCATCCAGGATCATTTGGCTATGGTACTTCTTTCCCCCTTCCAGTCTGATGGGCCGTTCCAGTCCGATGTTCTGGTTTGCAGGCCAGGGCATGTTGGGACTCATTTCAAAGCGATAACGGTTTTCTTCTATATAAAAGGGGCTGCTGCATACCCCAATCAGTGATTGGAATTATGCAACAGCCCCCGTTTTCAACAATGGGGCGGATAGCGGGGTTCGAACCCGTGCATGCCGGATTCACAGTCCGGAGTGTTAAACCGCTTCACCATATCCGCCATGAATCTGCCTATTCTCCCGACGGCAGAAGGAACGGGTTTATCGGCGATTAGTCGATGGACTTACGGTTGTAGAACTCGACGATCTGAGCCTCATCGATCTCGGGGGTCAGCTCAGCGCGCTCGGGCAGGCGGGTCAGCTTGCCCTCGAGCTTCTCCTTGTTCAGCTCGACGTAGGGGACCACCATGGTCAGCTTCTCCTGGGCATCCTTGACCAGCTGCAGGGACTTGCTCTTCTCCTTGAGGGAGACGACCTGGCCGACCTTGACCAGGTAGGAGGGGATGTCGACCTTCTTGCCGTCGATGGTCACGTGACCGTGGGCGACCAGCTGCCTGGCCTGACGGCGGGTAGAGGCGAAGCCGAGACGGAAGACCACGTTGTCGAGGCGGGACTCGCAGATCTGCATGAAGGACAGACCGGTCAGACCCCTGGACTTCTTGGCGATGCTGAAGTAGCGGCGGAACTGGCGCTCGGAGACGCCGTAGGTGTAGCGCAGCTTCTGCTTCTCGATCAGCTGCTTGCCGTACTCAGAGACCTTGCCGTGGCGGTCCTTTCCGTGGACGCCGGGCGCGTAATCGCGCTTCTTGAGCTCCTCGCCAGTGCCGAGGATGGAGTAGCCGAGATGTCTGGACTTCTTCCAGACGGGGCCAGTGTAACGAGACATGTGTAATGATTTCCTTTCCCCGTAAGGGCAGGATGTGCCCCCTCGCGCTCCGGGTGTCTTCCCTTCGCCTCTCTGGCAGAGGTTACTCGACTGGGAGGACGTCGGACGAGCGGATGGGCACACGCCAAACGGGCTTGAGAATGATATACGTCTTACCCGGTGATTTCAAGTACCAAATCAAGCGGCCTTGACGCCGATGCCGCTGTCGCCCTCGACATCGATGACCGCCTGGCTCTGGACCTTGCCCTCGACGATGGCCGCAGCCAGCGGGGTCTCGACATGGTCCTGGATGAAGCGGCGGATGGGACGGGCACCGTAGGCGGGGTCATAGGCGAGCTGGTGGATCCTGGTGACGACGGCGGGAGTGTAGGTGACCTTGATGGCGCCGGACTCGCGGTGGGCCATGCGATCGACCAGCTGATCGAGGAATTTCATGACGATGCGGTCGATGACCTGGTCGGTCAGCGGGTTGAAGAAGAGGGTCTCATCGATGCGGTTGAGGAACTCGGGGCGGAAGGTGGCCTTCAAGAGCTTGGTGACCTCGGCCTCGGTATTGTCGTTCACCCCCTTGAGGAGGAACTCGCTCCCGAGGTTTGAGGTCATGATGATGATGGTGTTGCGGAAGTCGACCGTCCGGCCCTTGCCGTCGGTCAGACGGCCGTCGTCGAGGATCTGGAGGAGGATGTTGAAGACGTCGGGGTGGGCCTTCTCGATCTCATCGAGCAGGACGACGCAGTAGGGCTTGCGCCGGACCGCTTCGGTCAGCTGGCCACCCTCCTCGTAGCCGACGTAGCCGGGGGCCGCACCGATCAGGCGGGAGACGGAGTATTTTTCCATATACTCCGACATGTCGATGCGGACCATCTGGTTCTCATCGTCGAAGAGGTTGGCCGCCAGAGCCTTCGCAACCTCGGTCTTGCCCACGCCGGTCGGGCCCAAGAAGAGGAAGCTGCCGATCGGGCGGGTAGGATCCTGGATGCCGGCGCGCGAGCGGAGGATGGCCGCATAGACGCGCTCGATTGCCTCATCCTGGCCGATGACCCGCTTCTCGAGGGCCGCCTTGAGCCCCAGCAGGCGCTGCGAGTCGGACTGGGTCATCTTCTCGACAGGGATGCCCGTGGCCTGAGCGACGACCTGGGCCACCGTCTCGGAGGTTACGACCTCCGAGAGCAGGCCCTCGGTCGACTTGCTCTTGGCCTCCTGAATCTGGCGGCGCAGCTCGGGGATCTCGGCGTTCTGCAGCTTGGCGGCGCGCTCGTAGTCGGCGTCCGACATGGCCTTGGACAGATCCAGCTCAGCCCGGTCGAGCTTCTGCTGGAGCCCCTTAGCCTTCTCCAGGACCGCCTTCTGGTTCTGCCACTGAGCCGTCAGGCTGTCGCGCTTCTCGTTCAGCTCGGCGATCTCGTGGTCCATGGCCTCGCGCCGCGCCACCGCCGACTCCGAGGTGTCACCCTTGAGGGAGACGCGCTCGATCTGCAGCTGCATGATGCGGCGGTTGCACTCGTCGAGAGGCTCGGGCACCGAGTCAATCTGCATGCGGGTCCGCGCGCAGGCCTCATCAATCAGGTCGATGGCCTTATCGGGCAGGAACCGATCGGTGATGTAGCGCTTGGACAGGACGACAGCGGAGATCAGAGCATCGTCGGTAATCTGGACGCCGTGGTGGGACTCGTAGCGCGACTTTAAGCCGCGCAGGATCGAGATCGAATCCGGGACGGAGGGCTCGTCGACCATCACCATCTGCATGCGCCTAGCGAAGGCGGGATCCTTCTCGATGTATTTGCGGTACTCGTTGATGGTGGTGGCGCCGATGCAGTGCAGCTCGCCCCTGGCCAGCGCGGGCTTGAGGATGTTGGCCGCATCCAGGGAGCCCTCGCCTCCCTGACCCGCGCCGATCAGAGTGTGGATCTCATCGATGAAGAGGATGATGCGGCCATCGGACTTGGCCACCTCGCGCATGACGGCCTTGAGGCGGTCCTCGAACTCGCCGCGGTACTTAGCGCCGGCGATCAGAGCGCCGACATCCAGCTCCCAGACGGTCTTGTCCTTCAGAGAGGCGGGCACGTCGCCCTTGAAGATGCGCCAGGCGATGCCTTCGACCACGGCGGTCTTGCCCACGCCGGGGTCGCCGATAAGGATGGGATTGTTCTTGCTCTTGCGCGAGAGGATGGTCAGCACGCGGCGGATCTCCTCATCGCGCCCAATGATGGGGTCGAGCTTGCCCGAGGCCACCTCGCTGACCAGGTCGCGGCCATACTTGCTCAGGGCCTCGTAGGTCTCCTCAGGCCGGTCAGAAGTGACGCGGGAAGAGCCGCGGATACTGCGGATTGCCGTCTCAAAATCTTTCTTGTCGTAATGCGGGATGGAACACAGGCGATCGATGAGCGGGCTCCTCAGTTCAAACTGGGCCAAAAGCAGATGCTCGACCGACATGTACTCGTCGTTCCACTGCTTCTCGATCTCTCCAGCCTTGCGCAGGAGCAGCTGCAGATCGGAGGAGAGATAGATCTCAGCCCCCTGCCCCGAGACCGAGTTGACCGAGGCCAGATAGGAGTCGAGCATCTGGCTGACGACCTTGGGGTCGATGGAGAGCTTCTCCAGGATGCGCTGATAGAAGGACTCGCTCTGATCGAAGAGCGCCCTGAGCAGGTGGGCGATCCCGACCTCGGGATGTCCCTTCGTCTGCGCTAGGTCCTTGGCGACATTGAGGGCCTCGATGGTCCTCTGCGTGTATTTCTGTTCGGTATCTGCCATATCTATCACCTCCAGTGCAGAGTGATTTTAAGCTGCTGCTTAGCACTGTCAAGTATAGAGTGCTAAAAGCGATACGGAAGACGATTCTTCCACTGAAAAATGCGGGCATCACGCCCGCATTCAATATCTAGTCGAGGATGATCGCGCCGGTGTTCTTCTTGCCGCGGTGGAGGAAGATCACCCTTCCGCCGAGGGCGCCCTGGGCATCCAGCACGAGGTTGGGGTCGGACACCTTGGTGCCGTTGACCCGCACCGCGTTGCCGGTCACAAAGCGCCGAGCCTCGGTCTTGGACGAGGCCAGGCCGGTGGTCACCAGCGCCTCGAGCAGCCCGATGCTGCCAGAGACGTGAGCCGCCTCCATCGAGCGGGCTAGCTCGAGGGCATCGTCGGTGCTGAGGGTGGCGAAGTCGCCCGAGAAGAGAGCCTGGGTCATAGCCACGCAGCGGTCGGCGACCTCGCGGCCGTGGACACGGGCGGTGACCGCATAGGCCAGCTCCTTCTGGCCCAGGCGCTGGCCGGGATCCTCCATGTGTTTGGCGGCGATCGCATCGATCTCGGCGATGGGGTGGGGATCGAAGATGCGGAGGTAGCGCGCCACGTCGGCGTCAGCCACGTTGATGAAGTACTGATAGATGTCGAAGGGGGAGGTCATGCTGGGGTCGAGGTAGAGCGCACCCTTCTCGGACTTGCCGAACTTCTTGCCGTTAGCATCGGTGATGAGCTTGACGGAGAAGACCTGGCAGGGGCACTCGGGGCCCTCCTTGCGCTTGACGAAGTCGAGGGCGGTCGTCAGATTGCCCCACTGGTCGCCGCCGCCGATCTGCATGGTGCAGCCGTACTTCTGGCGGATGCGATAGAAGTCGCCCGCCTGGAGCACCATGTAGGAGAACTCGGTGTAGGAGATGCCGACCTCGAGGCGCTTCTTGACCAGATCCTTGGCTAGCATGTAGTTGACCTGGATCTGCTTGCCGTAGTCGCGCAGGTACTCGATGACGTTGGTCTGGCTCCACCAGTCGTAGTTATCCAGGAGCACGCCCCGATTCGGGTCGGAGAAATCCAGGTAGCGGGAGAGCTGAGCCTTCAGGCACTTGGCATTCTCCAAGACGTTGGCCTCACCCAAGAAGGTCCGCTCGGCCGCCTTGCCGGAGGGATCGCCGATCATGCCGGTCGCGCCGCCGACCAGAGCGATGATGCGATGGCCGGCATCCTGCAGCCTCCTGAGGACTGTGATCATGATGAAGTTGCCCAGCTGCATCGACCGCGCCGAGGGATCGAAGCCGCAATAGATGGTCTGAGGTGTCTTCAAAAGCTCTCTGACCTTCTCCTCGTCGGAGAAGGAGTCGAGCATCCCCCTCGCTTTAAGATCGCTGATAATGTCGTCCATTTTTCATCATTCCTCCAAGGTGTAAGAGTCTAACCTATCGAGGATTTTAATTCATCTATGCGAGCGCGATACACGAGGCCACGGCCACGATCAGCACCCCAGCTAGGATCGCGGTGAGAACGAGTGTGCCGTCACCGCCCTTCGAGCTCTCCGACGTAAGACTCCTGGCCAGCACCGCCCGCACGCCAGCCTCATCACCGGGGCTCAGCTCGCTGATGGCGCTCACGCGTTCCCTTCCGGGCTGGGTCCTCAAGAGCCCCGCGCCATCCGTGAGAAACTGGTTCACCGCCTGATAGAGGTCATCTCCCCTCTCCCGGGCCACCTCTAGGAGGGCCGTCCTTCCATCGGTGCCATCCACCACACGTTTAGCCGCCTCGTTCACCAGATCTTCTAAACGCTCGGGGTCGAGGGGTCTGTCCCCCCTCTTCCGATGGAGTTTCGTCCAGACCATGCCCGCTGCCCCGAGAGCTAGAAGGGCCAGAGGGACGCCGATCCTCACACCCCAGCTCAGGCTTCCTTCGTAGATGAGGATCAGATAGGCGCCAAGGCCGGCACCCACCACCAGCATGACGGCCGCCACCGTCTCCAAGGGATTGGATTTTCCCGCCTTCCGCTTCATCTTCGACTCCTCCGTCCTACCAGCTTGGGATAAAGTTGGATAAGAACAATCGATATATCAAACAGTATCGAAATCGTAGCTGCGCCATTCTCGTGAAAGCCGGTGAAGATCGGGGAGGCCACCAGGGTTACAAGGCCTAGGATCAAGCCGAGCCCTCCGAGGGTCAGAGCGCAGAGACCACCCCTCTTCCAGACCTTCAGCCGCTGGGACTGGCGCTGCTCCTGCCGCTCTTTCAAGAGCTCACCCACAAGCCTGGCCCCGCGGCTCTCCTCCTGGCTGGCTGGGTCGAACCGGGCGGGAGGAATATCCCGCTGGCGCAGGTAGCCCGCGAGAAGGCCGGTGCCCACAAGCAGTGCCAGGGCCAGGATGCCCCAGAGGATCGAGGTGCTGAAGAATAGGGTGGCCAGGCCCGCTAGAGCGCCTGCCCCGACCTGATAGGCGCCCGCGCGGAGGATCTGTGCGAACCCCGCTGGATTCTGCGCGCGGCTGGTGTGCCGCCGATTAAAAAGACCCAAGGAAGATACCTCCTCAGGTCTCTATATCTGCGATTGGCGATTTCTCGCCAGCTACTTCACCTCGCGATACTCCCGCTTGATCAGGGAGTAAAGGAAGCAGCTAATCTGCTCGGGCTTCAGGTGGAGGAAGACAGCGGCCTGGCGGCGGTACTCCTCCAGCTGGTGCTGGTAGGCGGGGTTGGTGATGTCGGAGGTCTTGTAGTCGATGATGGCTGCACCGCCCTCCCAGGTCAGGAGCAGATCGATCGAGCCGGTGGCGTGGGATGCTGCGTCCAAGTACTGGCGCTCCTGGTAGAACTCGATCTTCTTGCCCTGGGCCAGAGCTTTGATGCGCTCCTGGAGGAGCTCGCTCTTTAGGAAGGCCTCGACAAGCCTCCTCTCCTCCTTGGTTAGAGCGATGGCCGGCAGCTTGGGACTGCTCAGGCCGCCGGACCAGTCGACGAGGGCGAGGATGGCGTGGAGCCTGGTACCACGCTCCTCGCTGTCGTAGTCAGCGATATGCGTGGTGCCCTCGCTCGCGCGGTTGACCTCGGGCTTAGCGGACGCATTCACCGCCACGGGACGGCTGGGTCGCACATCGGGGTCCAGGATAATCTTGATCTTCTCTCCCGGAGCTCGTCTAGGATAGCTGTCGGTCAGAGTGCTCAGGGCGCTGAGAGTGTAGTTTTTATCATCGTAGTCCTTCAGCACCAGACACGAAGCATAAGTCAGAGCCCACTTGGCGGGGGTGGCGGGGCGGTTGTAGCTGAAGTTCCTCATCTTCGCCAGGTCCTCGCAGGTGAAGAAGAGCACCCGATCGATGGCGCGGGTCACAGCCACGTAGAGCAGGCGCGCCTCCTCCTCAGACTGGCTGATCTCCTCCTGCTCCCTGAGGCAGTAGAAGGGGGCAAGCCTGATGTCAGTCTTCTTCGTGAGCGGGCAGAGCATCTTGATCTGGCCGCCCTCCTCGTAGGTCAGCTCCTTGACATCGGTGTGAGCGCCGTAAGTCTCATCGATAGTGAGATCCTGGGTATTCGTCGAGGGTCCGCCTGTGGTCAGCTTCAGCTTTTCATCCCTCGAGGGGATCAGAGGCATCAGGACGATGGGATACTCCAGACCCTTGGACTTGTGGATATTGGTGATGGTGACCGCATCGGCCGTGCTGGAGTTGACCTTCTGGATGTCATCCTCCGCATAGTCGGAGAAGAAGAAGTCGGCAATGTCCGAGAGGCCATAACCCATGTCGGAGAGCTCCTGGATCTTGCTGAAGGTCCAATCCGCGGCCTGATAGAGCTTCTCCGTCCGCTTCTCCGCCGCCAGCTTCTCCTCGAAGCGCAGCAGGTCCAGCAGGCGGCGGTAGATCTCCAGAGGTCTGAGCATCGCGAGGCCGGGGTCGCTGTTGATGCGCGCCTCGATGAGGTCGATGATCGGAATCCTCCTCAGCCTCTTCAGGATCTCTGCGCTGCTGAGGTTGTCGCGCTCGGAAGGAACCAGGTTGCACATCTCGATGACGGTCTTCTCGTTCTGCCGGTCAGCGAAGCTGCGCTCGAGGCTGGCAATGGACCGCCGGAGGTCATTCAGGTCCTGCTTCAGGTTGCAACCCTGGGGATAGGTAGATCCGTGGAGCTTGAACAGGATGCTCTCCAGACGCAGGAGGTTGCCCGACAGGAGGGCGGGGGAGGATTGTGACATGGTGATGTTGAGGTCGAGCTTGAAGGGGATGGAGCGTTCACCCAGCTCGCGGGTCAGACCCTCGACGCCAGTCTTGTCGCGCAGGAGGATGCAGAAGGATGAATAGCTGATCTGGACATCCTTGCCCTTCTTGTTGCGCAGGAGGAAAGCCGAGGGCTTGGACATGATCTTCTCGATGGTCTGGGCAATCATCTTGAAGATCTGTTGCCTCTGCTCAGAGGTATGGTCTCCGTGGGCGGGGATACTGATGAGGGACTGGAAGAAATCCCCCTTCTGGAGCGTGGAATCGAGCACGGTGATACCATCCGCGGGGCAGCCGTTGAAGCTCGCATTGGCCTGGACGAGCTGCTGTTTTCTATCGCCGGCGTAGTCGATCTTGGTCTCATCCTTGGTCATCACCCTCTTGAAGAGGTGGTTAGTCAGATCGATGACCGAGGGGGTCGAACGGTAGTTGTCCGTCATGGCGATGACGCGGCAGTTGTGCTCCATGGGGTTGTCATACTTGCCGAGGAACAGCTCGGGACGGGCATTGCGGAAGCCGTATATCGACTGCTTCACATCGCCGACCATGAAGGTGATGCGGCGATTGAAAATCGTCTCCGCTTCCTTCCCGGTCCCGGTCAAGCTGGCCTTGTAGCCCTTCTCGTCCGTGCCCAGAATCCGCAGGAGCTCCTCCTGCACATCGTCCGAATCCTGGTACTCATCGACCATGATGGAGTGGATGCGGAAGCGCTCGGCCTCGCGGATATCCTCATTCTCGTGCAGCAGCTTGAGAGCCATGGTCTTGATGTCGGAGAAGGTGTACTTGTGCATCCGCGCCTTCTCGCACTCGAGCCGCTGGTGGCACTCGACATCGATGCTGTAGAGCAATTCGAGCTGAGACGCCATCTCGTTCTCATACCTCAGAAGGAAATCCTCGGGGGTTATATCCGCCTCCTGCTCTCCGACCTTGACCTTGACCGCAGGGACCGCCAGGATGTTATCTATGTCCCCGAGAATCTTCTTGAATCCCTCGATATAGCTTTCGGCCTCTTTATACTGCGGGGAAGATTTATCCTGTCCAAAGAGTTGGCTCTTCCATCTGCTGGAGCTCGGGTTCAGTCTGCATAGGCCTTCCTTCTTGTAGGCAAAGCTGATGTTTTCGACGGAAAGATCATTCTTCAGCTTCGCTATCGCCGAGCAGGGGTCAGTCTCATTGAGCTGGGAGACCGATTCGATGGTCTGATTGACATAGGAGATAACCGCGGGGAAGAAATCGCCGCCAGACGAGATTTGGGGTCGATTTGAGTCAGACACAAAGGCACTGGTGAAGCGGTCAAACTGATTGTTCCATCTTCTTAATGACAGGAGGAGATATTTGACCGCAGAGCCGAAGAGCGCAGCGACTCGCTCCGGGGTAGCGAAGTTCTGGCGGTAGCCCTTGAAGAAGCCATCGAAGTCGCGGAACGTCTGGCGCAGGGACTCGATCAGATCCACGCGGGTCCGAAGCTTGGTGCCATCGGTGTCGCTGACCTGGTTGTAATACTTGATCAGCTCGGGGTCCCGCACGCTGAACTTCTCGCTCAGGACCTGATCGAGGATGCGATGGAAGACGAACTTCTGAACGGGTTCGGAGAGGTTGGTGTAGCTGGGGTCGACGTGGAGGAGGTCAGCGTAGCGGCGGACCAGCTGGCCGGAGTAGGAGTCGAAGGTAGCGATGAAGGCGGTGGGCACCTTGGCGGCCTCCTCCCTCAAGCGCTGGCGATCCTCCTGGCTCAAGAAGTCCATGCTGGCATCGTCAGCCACCTGGATCAACAGCTCCTGGATGCGCTCCTTCATCTCGGCGGCAGCGTTGTTGGTGAAGGTCAGAATCAGCATGTCGTTGACGGATAGACCCAGGGCGAGGACCTGGTAGAGGACGCGGTAGGACAGGGCGGTGGTCTTGCCACAACCCGCACCGGCACTGAGGAGGATGTTTTCCCCCTCAGCGGTGATTGCATCGGCTTTTTCAGGCGAGAATTTCTTCTCGATATAGGCCTTCATAGCCTCTTTGATAACCATGTTAGAACCCATGTTCACCCCTTTCTCAAGCATCTTCCTCACTCGAATCGTCGTCCGCTTTTGACGCGTTCAACACCTCGTCAAGATAGCGGCTCGCATCGCCGAAGCTCAGGTGCCAATCACCGCCCAGGGTATCCGATTTAACATTCCTCCTGGGCTGATCATCCTTTTCGAGGAAGGAGATATCGGGATAGGAGGTGAAGGATACAGGATTGTCCGCGCTTCCTTCGACCAGCGGATAGTCCGGGAACCAGATTGGCGCTTCCACCTCGCCCCTCGAGATCAGACGGCCGTGGCGGAGATAGAAGAGAACCTGATTGATGACCAGGATGGCACTCTTGATGCTCGCGATGAAACCGGGGTTGTAATCCGTGAATCTAGCGCTGATATCCAGCTCGCTGGCGAACGGGCGATACACCTCGCTGGAAGGGTCGGATAGGAGCATGTTGAAACGCTTCTCCAGGGTCGTAAATTTCTCATCGCTCTGAAGTTTATCAGGCGATATAGACATCCCTTTGAAGTTCTCGACGCCATCGGGAACCCAATCCTTCACGGTCAGACCGCCCATGATGATCTGCTTGGCTTCCTTCCATTTGCGCTGGAGGGTCACGATGTAGGCACCCAGGAGCTTATCCTTCAAGCCTTCGAGCTGCGCTCTGTTCTTCTCCTGCAGGCAGAGCTTCTCGAAGAAGAGACAATAGAGCGGGAGCTGGAGCAGATTGCCCACAAGGGCCTCGTTCAGGTTGACCTTTTTCGAGATGGTGGCGTTCTTCTTGAAGTCCACGATGATCGCCCCATCCGCTCGGCTGGTCGTGTAGATCGCATCAGCCTTGAGGGTGAAGGAGGCTCCGTTGTCGAGGAGGATATTCTTCGCTTCGAACTCATCGCCCTCGGCGGGATCGATGTATTTTAGTCCCATCTCGCTCATGAGAGCACTCAGGGGTTCCCTGATGCCCCTCAGATAGTTTTCATAGGCGCGGTCGATGAAGAAGGAGACCTCCTCCCGCCCCATGCCACCGAGGGGGAAGTTGATATCTTCTAGGAGTTTATCCTTAGCGGCAATCGGATCGAACTGATCCCCGCGCTCCACCGCCGCGTGCAGATAGGTGCCCTGAAGCGAAGCGAGGCTGTCGCCGCCGTTGATCTTGAGCACCTTCTGGCAGTAGAAGTTGAAGGGATTCTGGGTATAGAGCTCGAGAGCGGTGAAGGACAGGTTGATTGCGGTCAAATATCCGTCCCTCGCATCTTTCACCAGTTCAGCGGGCACGCTGTACTTCTCGGTCAGATAATCCACCGTCTCCCTGTCGCAGGAGAACATCGGATCGTAGCTGTTGAAGGCGGCCGCGGCCTCCGGGGCGGTCCGGACGATGGCATCGGTGAAGGGCTGGTAGGAGAGCGTGCGCCGATACAGGTCCTGACCGAAGCTGGAGAAGACCTCCAGATCGGGGCGCGTGCAAGTTCCATCAGGAAGGCTGATCTGCCTAGAGGTGTAGGTGGGATTAGAGGCCTCCCAATCGGCCATCTCAGGCTCGGTGGGATTCTCCAAGATCCTCTCATTTCTCTCCTCGATCCATTCGGGCAAGGTGGCCACGAAGAAGACGGGGCTATAGGAATTGGAAGTGCTGTTGGTTGCCCGCGACAGATAGACCGAATCGCAGGAGGCGAGGGCGAAGCGCACCTGCTGGATGGTGGCAGCATTGTTCTGGACGCTGGTGCGCGCATAGCCGCACTGCCGCTTCAGAGCATCGGGGATGATGTTCGAATCGACCGAGGAGGGGATAAGGGTAGAGTTGAAGCCCAGAAACACGAGGTGCCGCGCCGGGGCCATGACCACCGAGTGAATGGAGTTGACCACGCGGATCGGCTGCCCCCTCTGGGCCTGTTCGGTCTCCAGGTCGATGCGGCTGCTGATCTTGGCCCTGAGATACTGCTGGAGGAGCTCGTCGGCCAGGGGTGTCTGCTCCTGCACGCTGCGCGCGAGGGAGAGGGCATCCATCAGGGTCGTGACGGTGCGCTTGAAGCCCGGGCCGAACGCGGCCAGCTCCTCCAGCCGCTTCTGGTAAGCCCCGAGCGCCTGCTCATCGGTCAGCTGGCTGGCGTGGACATCCCCGATGAAGTCCCTAAAGCAGGGGAGGTCGCAGGGCACGCTCAGGGGCAGGCTCAGCTGCAGGCCAAACATGCTCTCGCACTGAGACAACAGGCCGTTGTAGTCGGGAGGGCAGCAGATGGTGATATCCCTGGAGGTGAGCTCCTGCTGATCCAGGGTCTTGAGCAGCCCACAGACATGGGAGAGGCCGAAGATGACCTCGTTGCGCGCGCTCTCAAAGACGTGGACGGTCAGCTTCCTGCTGCTGTCCAGCAGGGAGACCCCGGGGATCTCTTCCGCTCCGTGGACCTCATACTGTCCAGCGCCCGCACCCTCGGTGAGCCTTAGGGCAGCCAGAGCATCGAAGAGCTCGCCGTCGCTCGCAGGGTCGTAGCCGATGATGACGCTGTGGTAGCAACTCATAGAGTAGAGGTTGAGATCGTCAGCTTTTAGAAAATCCAGTTCCTTCAGCCTGGCTCGGCAATCTTCAACCTTCTTCAGAGGGGGATAGTCGGGCCTTTTCACCCCGAGATCCCTCGCGGTGAAATGAGCGGCCCGGCAGAGCGCCTGAGCCGCCGCGAAATCCTTGCCCTCGCTCTGGGCGTAGGTGAGGATGGACCGGTCATCGAGGCTGCCGCAGACCAGATCCACCACCGCGGGCGCGGTCAAAAAGCGCCCGCGAGGGTAGAGGTTTGCCGCCAGCACGGACCTGGTGAGGTGTGGCGCACATATGACATTCAAAATCTGATCAGTTTCGTGCAGTGACATGTAAAGGCCTCCTTCAATGGCCGAGCGCAGCCCTACCGACAATGAAAATAGATTTTTATCAGCGATGCCCGCTCCGTCCAAAGAGAGTATAGAGAGATCGCCGCAGGGA
>CALVYN010000031.1 GCA_944372245.1 uncultured Bacilli bacterium | reverse complement strand
CCTCAACGCGACCATGAGCTCCGACAACTGGCTGCTGAAGGCGGTCACGGTCGACATCGACATCCCCGCGACCTTCACCATCTCCCTGATCATGGCGCCCACCGAGACGGGTGCCATCGACACCAGCCTGTATATCGGACTTCAGGCCGACGGCACCAAGACCGACATCATCTATGACGACGGCGAGTTCACCGTGGCCAACTTCGATGGTGAGAACTCTGAAATCATCCACCAGACCTCCGACCAGTTCATGTCCACCCTCATCTGGTGGATCGCCGGCTGGGGTCTGAACATCCAGGAGTTCTCCTACGAGTTCAAGATCGGCGGCTTCCTCCCCAGCTTCATCGATATCGGCCCGACGATCACCAAGAAGATCCTCGGCATGCTGCCCGCCCCCGCCGCACAGGCGCTGGCTGAGACCGGCGAGGCCGAGGCGACCACCGACCTGGGCGGCATCAACGGCACCGCCATCAAGCCTGAGGAGATCCTCACCGGCTTCACCTACACCCCCGGCGCCGACGGCGCGGCCGACACCTACACCCTCAGCGCCAACATCTCTAGCCTCCTCTCCTCGGCCGGCGGCATGTCTCTGGATATCACCGACAAGCTCACCGTCAGCCTGACCACCAAGACCAACGAGGCTGGCGTCTCGGTCATCGACTCCCTGAGCCTGCCCGAGACCGAGCTGGCCGTCATGCCCGTCTCCATCGATCTTCCCCTCGGGGGGTCCGCCAACGCCGATATCCACCTGTCCGCCAGCTTCACCCTCAACCAGCAGACCTTCGACACGACCAGGTTCGACACCATCATGGCCTACTACGAGGCCAACAGAGAGGATATCGGCTACTTCACCGCCTACACCGGCTACACCAAGAACGGCGACAAGTACGACATCAACGACACCTATGTCTGCCCCAACCCCAACCAGTTCAACTTCTAGTCCCAACGCGAATAAAAAACTCTCCACCGCTGAGGTGGAGAGTTTTATTTTTACTTTTAATTCAGTTGTTTTAATTGAAGTTTATATTGAAGCAACTTATCCGAATCAGATAGGAGATTTAACTCTTTATATCCGATTCTACTTGGTCAGGCGGCGGTTCTGAAGGACAGTCAGGTTGGGTACATCGCTCACGCCGATGTCATAGTCGGCGCCAGCGCTGTAGGCGTAGTAGGGCGAGAAGCCGACGAAGCAGGAGATGGCGTGGGAGATGAGGTTCATCGTGGAGTAGGCAGTCTTATCGGGCCACATCGAGGCGAAGTCCCTGGTGAGGATCTCCCGGGAGAAATCGGCCGTGTACTCGCTGCTGAGACCGGCACCAGCGGTCTGGTCGAAGGTGATGGTCGAGTGGTTGACACCGCCGCCCGGGCGCACGGCGGGCAGGTTCACATAGCTGGTGCCATCCACCTGCTGGGTGTAGGCCCCGGCCACCAGGGTGTCGACCACGGGGAGAAAGTCATCCAGGGTGCTGGAGGCCAGCGAGGGGATGTAGTCTAGGAGCAGAGAGTAGTTGCAGGGATAGCTGCTGTCGATGGTCATGGTGGCGGGATCCTTCCAGTCGTAGAACTCCGTCTGGCCCGTGACCGCAACCTTGGAGGGCTTCATGGAGCGGCTCATCCTGGAGGCCAGGCCCGCGTCGCCCAGCGGGTTGATGGTCAGGTTGGGGTTGAACTGCTTGATCAGGTTCATCACGCTGGTGAAGTTGGAGGGGTTCTGTCCCCACAGATAGGGGCCCGAAGGCAGCTGGTCGAGGGCGATCGAGGAGAGGCCGCTGCGATAGAACATCGTGTCGTTGACGGTCACATCGGAGTCGTACTGGTAGGTGCCATCGCCGTTCTGGAAGCGATAGGAGGCATCGTAGAAGGTGTTGATCTCGCCCATGATGCGCGCCATATCCTCAGCCGAGATATCGCCATAGGGGCCCGAGATGATACCGTCCAGAGGCAGAGTGAGGATGTCGGAGAGCGCGGCGTCCTTGGTCAGATAGGAGTTGAGGATGTCGTCGCCCAGGGTGCGGTCGAAGCCGTTCAAGGTGCCCAGGACGTTGTTGGAGGGGTAGGTGGGCATACCCGCCACCTGGGGATCGTAGGACATCGCCTCGCTGCCGTTGGGGGCCGCCAGCTCGTTCGAGCCGACCTTGAGCAGGTACTCGTAGCTAGTGTGGAGAAGGGAGTTGTCGATGGTCAGGTCCGGGGCGGAGTAGGCGCGCACGATGTTGCGTCCGTTGGAGAGGACGCTGTCGACGATGGTCACGTCGGCGGCCTCGATATCGCAGACGGTGCCGGTGTAGCGGAGGTTCTCCAGGTTGTCGCCGACATCGCAGTTCTCGATCTGCACGTCGGCGATGGTCACCCCGTCCTTCTCGACCAACAGGCCGGTGTTGTCCTGGCCCAGGAAGGCCATGATGGGCGCGGTGGAGAGGTTGGGGTCGCCGTAGGAGAAGTAGGTCTGGGGTCCGCGGAAAAGGTTGTCGTCGCGCAGGCCGATGACGGGGAACTGGTTGCCCGCCTCGTCGGTGCGATACTCGATCTGATAGGGGAAGGTCAGGTTGTGCATGTCGATGGTGAAGCCGTTGCCGTAGAGGTCGCCCTTGAGGTTGATGCCGGCGTAGACCGTCTCATCGTAGGGCTCATAGTTGGGATAGACCGCCGCCATCTCCCTGGGATGCTCGTTCCAGGCCTGGATGAAGGGCGACTTCAGGGTCGTATCGAAGGCGTAGGCCTCCCGATCGAAGGTGAAGGTATCGGTGGCGGCATCGTAGTCGCCAAAGAGCACCGTGTTCTCGCGCGGGTTCTCCAAAGGCACGAGCTGGCCGTCCTCCAGGATGGGGCGACCGGTGGTCTCATCCATCTGATAGAGGTCGCTCAGCGTGCCGAAGTTGGTGCGTAGGACGATGCTCTCGCCCGTCTCAGAGCGGTTGGTCGCATCCATCAGGTCAGCGTACGAGTAGATGTTGACGCCATCGACAATCTCGAACTCGTAGGTCAGCGGGTCGACCTCCTCGTCGCCGAGGAAGGTATCCTTGAAGGTGATGCTGGCTCTACCGGGAGCGGCAAAGCTCACATGAGCTTTCCCATCCTTCAGGATCACCGAGGTGATGTTGTCCGAGTGGTCGACCACCTCCAGGTTGTCGGTGCCGCCGGCATCGCCGATGACCTCGATGTCCAGAAGGCCCTCCGCCGGGACCTTGCCCTGGTTGTTTCCCTCAGCATCGCGGGCGTAGTCGTACATGCCGAAGCGGAAGATGCCCGAGATCGAGTGGCCCGAGGTGGCGGTGGTGGGGTTGGCGATGATGGCGCCGCGGGCGAAGACGCGCGCGGTGAAAGAGCGGTTGACGTTGCCCTTGGCGTTGGCGCAGACGACGGTGCAGTCGCCAACGGCGAGGGGGTTGAAATAGTACTGCCCCGTCGCGTCCTGCTGGATCTCACCCACCGACTTGCCCTCGGGATTGATGACGCTCCAGACCAGCTCGTTGCCGGCCGAGAGGGGGTACTTCTCGTCGTAGACCGCCGCAGCCTCCAGGGGCTGGCGCCCCGCCAGCATGGAGTAGCCCTCCATGTCGCGATAGCTCCACTCGATGTCGGTGATGTCCCGCTCGACGGGGCGGATGATGATCGAGGAGGCCGCAAAAGCTAAAGCTGAGACTCCGAAGGGGATGATCAGGGCCAGACAGACGTTTCTGAGATTCTTCATATCGCCGTCCTCCTACTCCTCGACCTTGGCCGCCTGGGCCTCGAGGAAGGCGGGTCCCCTCTTGAAGGTGAAGACGCCCGCCCCGACGGCGAGGGCCGCAAAGATGACGAACATGATCAGGTGGTTGATATTTCTGAAGACCTGATACGAATAGTTCTGGATGTACTTGGGCAGGAAGGCCGAGGTCACGATCGTGATGCCGTAGATGATGACGGGGAAGATGAAGGGCATCAAAGACTCCCAGAGGGTCTCGTTCTTCTTGCCCTTGACCTTGGCTCTGGCGTCGGCGATGAGCTCGAAGAAGACCGCGGCCACCAGGAAGGCCAGACCCTCGGCCAGGAGCCAGCCAAAATCGGTCCAATCGACTAGAGAGGTGACACCCAGGACCACCATGGAGCAGGCGAAGCTCAGCGCGGTCAGTGCCAGGGGCACCAGTCCCTTGATGGCCAGCTGCTCCTCCATGCTGACCGGGGCCAGCTTCATCAGGCAGAGCTTGGGGCCCTCGCGCCGGATGGTATCCATGCTGCAGGTGCAGACGCTGGCCGCGGTCATCAGGATCATCATCCCGGTGAAGCCGGCGGTGAACATGGGGAAGAAGACGGGGACGAACTTGAGGTTTCCGATGGAGAAGACGTAGTTCATCGAGGCGACGACGAAGTAGCAGACGATCGGCAGGCTCACCACCAGGGTCACCAGACCCGAGGCGCCGCCGCGCCCGCGGAACATCAGAGAGAGCTCCTTCGACAGCAGCGCACCCTTGGGGCTCTTGGGCATGCGCCAGTTGACCTTGATCTCCCCCGCCTTTCCCTGGGCCACGATCCTGAAGTAGGTAGGCCAGGCCAGGAGGCTGCCGACGCCAAAGAGGCCGAGGACCATAGCGAAGAAGAAGCCGATATTGGCCCAGGTCCCCCTGGTGAACAGCTGGACGAGGAAGGCGACGGGATAGAGGAAACGGCCCCAGCCGTTATCGATGGAGAGCTCGTAGATCTGGAGCACGCCATTGAGGTCGCCGTTGACGATGACCTTGACGAAGACATCCAGGACCTCGCCATAGAGGAAGGCCAGAATGAGGGCGCAGGCGCAGCCGAAGACGATCTGCAGGACGATATTCTTCCTCAAAAGAAGATTCACGCCCTGGATAGGCACGCAGAGGAGGAAGCCGACCGCCACCTCCGCCACGCTGATTAGAAAGGGATAGAGGATAGCAAGGAAATATATGTACCAGGGCGAATGAGCCACGATGCCATAGGTGATCCAGATGGGCAGCGAGAGCACCACGGAGAAGAGGAAGGTCTTGATGAGGGAGACCAGCGACTTGGAGACGATGATCTGGGCCTTGTTCACCGGCCAGGTGAACGGGGCCTTAGCCATGCGCGACTCGAAGAGGGAGTGGCGCAGCTGGACGGCTGAGACCAGCGAGCAGACTGCGAAGAAGATGAAGAGGTAGAGGGCCAGAAGTCCCTCGATGACCCCGCGGTAGCTCGAGACCTCTAGGCCGATCTTGACGAAGATGAAGATGAAGATGCCCATCAGGATGACACCGATGAGGATATTCATCAGATTACTGGAGAAGCTGTGCGGACGCAGCCTGCTGCGCTCTCGCCAGTTTCGAAGCTCTCCCCTCGCGAGAATCAAAGTTTCCATCCTAGCGTGTCTCCTCCAGAATGGTAGCGATGTCCTCCCGGTTGGGATCGAGGGGGAAGACCTTCTCGCCCCGGAGCATGTAGATGGCGTCCGAGCAGGCTCGAACCAGCTCCATATCGTGGGTGACGATCAGCACGGCGTGCCCCTGGTCGGCGTAGCTCCTCAGAATCTTCAAGAGGCCGCGATAGGCGATGATGTCCAAGCCGACGGTCGGCTCATCCAAAATCAGGACCGCGGGGTCGTGGAGGATCGAGGCGGCGATGCAGACCTTCTGCTGGGTGCCGTGAGAGCAGAGCGCGAAAGGCTTGTTGAGCATGGCGTTGGGCAGGGCCAGAGCCTCAGTCAGCTGCTGGGCCTTGGTCCGGGCCACACTCTCATCCATGCCCCAGAGGGCAGCGATATAGGCCATGTACTCCGCTCCGGTCATCGAGTCGTAGGCCAGCGGCTCGCTGGGGGAGTAGCCAAGGAGGGCCTTAGCTTTCCTAGGCGACTCCTGGACATTGACCCCGCCGATGGTCACCGTGCCCGCATCGAAGGGCTTCAGGCCCAGAGCCGACTCGACCAGGGTCGACTTGCCGGCGCCGTTCTTGCCGATCAGGGCGCAGATCTGGCCGGCATAGACCTCCAGCGAGACATCGTCCAGCGCCACCGTCTTGCCGTAGCGCTTGTTCATGTGGCTGACGGAGAAGAGGAGCTTCTTAGGGCCCTTGTAGGTCGAGCGCAGCACCCCCAGATCGGACCCGGCGATCGAGGCGACAGGGGCAGGAGAGGCCGCTTCTGTCTCGGCGGTCGGAGCCGGATTCACCCGGGACTGGGCCGCCGAGATGGCCGCGCGCAGCCGAAGGTTCAATCGAGGATCGGGATGATTCTTGTTCATGATCTATCCTCCTTGTCTCAAGCACGAAAAAATGTCAATCCTTCTTCAGGCTAATATAATATAACAACAACATATGAGGTATCCCCGATTTGGGGTGGGAATTGTAAGCATTAAGTTAATTCGCTACAAAAAGAACAATACGTCTATTTGTTAAGCTCTTACACATTAATTTAGCAAGCACAAAAAACGGCCTCAGCCACGAGCTGAGACCGTTTGGAAACCTTAGCCCTCGCGGGCTGGGCAGGAATACAGATTTAAGCGAGATTACTTGAGAATCTCAGTGACGGTGCCGGCACCGACGGTGTGACCACCCTCGCGGATAGCGAACTTGGTGTTGTTCTCGATAGCGACGGGCTTGATCAGAGTGACGGTGAACTCAGCGTGGTCGCCGGGCATGACGATCTCCTCACCCTCGGGGAGCTCGATGACGCCGGTGACGTCAGTGGTGCGGAAGAAGAACTGAGGACGGTAGTTGGACTTGAAGGCGGTGTGACGGCCACCCTCCTCCTTGGTCAGGATGTAGACCTGGCACTTGAAGGAGGTGTGGGGAGTGACCGAACCGGGCTTGACGATGACCTGACCGCGCTCGCAGCCATCACGGTCGACGCCGCGGAGCAACATACCGATGTTGTCACCAGCCTCGGCGTGGTCCAGGGTCTTGCGGAACATCTCCATGGAGATGACGACGGCCTTCTTGGTGGGGATCAGACCGACGAGCTCGACCTCATCGTTGGGCTTGCAGATACCACGCTCGACACGGCCGGTCGCAACGGTACCACGGCCGGTGATGGTGACGACGTCCTCGACAGCCATCAGGAAGGGCTTGGTGTCGTCGCGGGCGGGGTCGGGGATGTAGGTGTCGCAAGCGTTCATCAGGTCGATGACGCACTGCTCGTCAGCGCCGCCGGCAGGAGCCTGCAGAGCCTTCAGAGCGGAACCCTTGACGACGGGGCAGTTCTCGCCGTCGAAGCCGTTCTTGCTGAGCAGCTCGCGGACATCCATCTCGACGAGGTCGATCAGCTCGGGGTCGTCGACCTGGTCGCACTTGTTGATGAAGACGACGATGTAGGGAACACCGACCTGGTGAGCGAGCAGGACGTGCTCACGGGTCTGGGGCATGACGCCGTCAGTCGCGGAGACGACGAGGATGGCACCATCCATCTGAGCCGCGCCGGTGATCATGTTCTTGACGTAGTCAGCGTGACCCGGGCAGTCGACGTGGGTGTAGTGCCTCTTGTCGGTGTTGTACTCGACGTGGGCGGTGTTGATCGTGATACCGCGGGCCCTCTCCTCGGGAGCGGCATCGATCTGATCGTAGGCCTTGAACTCGGCCTCGCCCTTCTCGGCGAGGACCTTGGTGATAGCCGCGGTCAGAGTGGTCTTACCGTGGTCGACGTGACCGATGGTACCGATGTTGACGTTGATCTTGCTTCTGTCGAATTTCGCCTTGGCCATATAGTTATTTCCTCCTTTGACCTTGGGGCTTCAGAGCCTTATACAGCGGTGATAATCATAGACTAGCCACATTATCAATGCAAGATTTCAGCGCTGAAGCAAGCGTAAAACAAATATGAATTAAAGGGTTGAACGGGTAGGGACGACGGATTAGGAGCGAGACTTGATGATCTCCTCCTGGACGGACTTGGGCACCTCCTGGTAGTGATCGAACTCCATGGAGTAGATGCCGCGGCCCTGGGTCATCGCGCGCAGGTCATTGATGTAGCCGAACATGTTGGCCAGGGGCACCAGAGCGGTGATGATCTGGGCGTTGCCCTTGGTCGAGGTGTCGGTGACCATACCGCGGCGCGAGGAGACGTCGCCCAGAACGGTACCGAGGTACTGCTCGGGGGTGGTGATCTCCGCCTTGACCATGGGCTCGAGGATGACGGGGTCGCAGACGCGGGCCGCCTCCTTGAAGGCGAGGGCGGAAGCCGCCTTGTAAGCCGCCTCGGAGGAGTCGACGGGGTGCGAGCTACCATCGATCAGCTCGGCCTTGATGTCAATGCACTGGAAGCCGGCGACCAGACCGCGCTGGGTGGCCTCGACGAGTCCATCGAGCGAGGGCTTGATGAACTCCTTCGGGATGCGGCCACCGGCGATCTCATCGACGGTCTCGATGCCCTTGCCGGGGTTGGGGGAGAAGCGGAAGACGACGTGACCGTACTGACCGTGACCACCGGTCTGCTTGATGTACTTACCGACGCACTCACCCGTCTTGCGGATGGTCTCGCGGTAGGCGACCTGAGGAGCACCGACCTTGCAGGGGATGCCGTAGTCATCCTTCAGACGGGTGACGTTGACATCCAGCTGGAGCTCGCCGACGCCGGAGATGATCGACTGACCGGTCTCGGAATCGGTGTGGAAGTGGAAGGTGGGGTCCTCCTCGCAGAACTTCATCAGGGTGACGGCCATCTTGTCCATATCGGTCCGCTTGACGGGCTCGATCGCCTCGGAGATCAGAGGCTCCTGGAACTTGATGGCCTCCAGCAGCACGGGGTGGTCCTCGGTGCAGAGGGAGTCACCGGTGCCGGTGGACTTCAGACCGATGATAGCGGCGATCTCACCAGCCTTGACCTCGGAGATGTCCTCCTTGTCATCGGCGTTCATCAGCACGATTCTGGACACGCGCTCGGTCACGCCCTTGGTGACGTTGTACATGTAGGAACCGGTCTTCAGAGTGCCAGAGTAGACGCGGAAGAAGCAGAGCTTGCCGAACTGGTTGGTCGTGATCTTGAAAGCTAGACCGACGAAGGGTCCATTGGGGTCGGGCGCGCACTCCTCGGTCTCACCGGTCTTCTTGTTGACGCCCTGAGCGGCAGGGATGTCGTAGGGGGAAGGCAGGTAGTCGACGACGGCGTCCAGCAGGGGCTGGATACCCTTGGACTTGAAGGAGGCGCCGGCCAGGACGGGGTGGATCTGGTGGTTGATGGTCTCGCGGCGGATCGCCTTTTGGATGGTCTCCACGTCGGGCTCCTCGCCAGACAGGACGGCCATCATGATGTCATCGTCGTAGTTGGCGATCTCCTCGAGCATCTTGGCGCGCCACTCCTTGGCGGTCTCTAGGTACTCAGCGGGGATCTCGATCTGGGTGGGAGCGGGGATAGCGTTGGTCCTGGGGTCGACCTCATTGGACCACTTCCAAGCGATCATCTTGACCAGATCGATGACGCCGCAGAACTCCTTCTCGCGGCCGATCGGGTACTGGATTGCGACGCCGTTGGCGCCCAGCTTAGCCTTGATCGAAGCGACGGACATCTCGAAGTCGGAACCGATGGAATCGAGCTTGTTGACGTAGACGATGGAGGGCACGTTGTAGCGGTCAGCCTGACGCCAGACGGTCTCGGTCTGGGGCTCGACGCCGTTCTTGCCGTCCAGGACGGCGACAGCGCCGTCGAGGACGCGCAAGGAGCGCTCGACCTCAGCGGTGAAGTCGACGTGGCCCGGAGTGTCGATCAGGTTGATGCGGTACTCGGTCTTGTCCTTGGGCCAGATGCAGGTGGTGCAGGCGGACTGAATGGTGATTCCTCTCTCCTGCTCCTGCTTCATGGAGTCCATGGTTGCAGTACCCTCATCGATGCTTCCAACCTTGTGAATCTTGCCAGTGTAGAACAGGATTCGCTCGGAAGTGGTGGTCTTACCGGCGTCGATGTGGGCCATGATTCCGATGTTGCGAATGCGATCCATGGGGATCGATTCGTATCTCTGAACCTCAGCCTCCTCCTTGATAGCAGCCATCTTAGTTGTTACCTCTCTTTGATGTTGAGCAAAACTACCTACGGTAGTGCGCGTAGGCCTTGTTGGCCTCAGCGGTCTTCAGGGTGTCTTCCTTCTTCTTGACGGACGCGCCGGTGTTGTTGGCGGCGTCGATGATCTCGTTGGCGAGCCTCTCGACCATGGTCTTCTCGGAGCGCAGCCTGGCGTAGTTCACCAGCCAGCGCAGACCGAGGGTGACCTTGCGGTCAGCGGAGACCTCGACAGGGACCTGCAGGTTGGCCGCGCCGACGCGCATGGCCTTGAGCTCGAGTTCGGGCATGACGTTGCCCAGAGCCAGCTCGAAGACCTCCATGGCGGGCTTGCCGGTCTTCTTCTCGACGGTGTTGAAGGCATCGTACAGGATGTGCTGAGCGAGACCCTTCTTGCCGTCCATCATGATCTTGTTGATCAGACGGGTGACGAGCTTGGAGTTGTAGACGGGATCGGGAACGATGTCCCTCTTCACGTAGTGGGTTTTCTTCCTAGACATTTCTCTTTATCTCCTCTGCACTACTTCTTCTGGATCTCGCCGTCCTTCTTGGTTCCGTAGCGAGAGCGAGACTGCTTGCGGCCATCGACACCGAAGCACTCGAGGGCGCCGCGCACGATGTGGTAGCGGACACCAGGGAGGTCGCGGACACGGCCGCCGCGGATCAGGACGACCTTGTGCTCCTGCAGATTGTGTCCCTCGCCACCGATGTAGGCGGTGACCTCGAAGTTGTTGGTCAGACGGACACGGGCGTACTTACGAAGCGCGGAGTTGGGCTTCTTGGGGGTCATGGTACCCACACGAGTGCACACACCCCTCTTCTCGGGGGCGGGAAGATTCCTCATCTTCTTGTTCAGGGAGTCGTACCTCTTGCCCAGAGCGGGGGAGAGGGATTTCTTCCTGAGCCTGATTCTCTCGTGGCGAACCAGCTGGTTGATAGTCGGCATCTAGATTTCTCCTTACAATTCCTGCCCACGCGCGGGCTATCAAAAATGACGCACCGAGCGCATGTGCGGGAGATATGATACCAGCCCCGGGCGTTTTGTCAAACGTTTTCGAACACGAATTTCTCTAGTTGAATAGCCCACTTTCATGAACCCTAACCCGGGTGTTTCAACCACGTTTTTAGGCCCTTTTAGGCGCAGAAAGGGCTATCAGGCAGAGGATGAAGTCTCAGAGCCATGAACCGAAAGCAGTGAGCCCTGTATAAATCCTTATATAAATTGCGTCTCACGATCCTCGCTTCAAATTTTCTCGGGTTTTTGCGCCTGTCGCTATTGCAAAAGCCATGCGAAAGGGATAAAGTATCGTGCGCTACAAAAAGCAATGGACCGTTAGCTCAGTTGGTAGAGCAGCTGACTCTTAATCAGCGGGCCAAAGGTTCGAGTCCCTTACGGTCCACCACGTAGCATTCAAAAACGGAGGGAAACCTCCGTTTTTTCATTTAAAACGCTAGTGACAAAAGGGATTGCGCACTAACTAACATCCATTACTTTTATGGACAAAAAGCTGATTTCACATGATTTTCTGTGAGGTTATGGGAAGATCAAAGCCGAGCTGATGGCATATGAAGATACCTGCACCCGAATCAGTTAAGGCCTCCTGATGGATGACCGGCCCGACCCCAACCTCTCCACCGAGGAGAACATCCAAAAGATGACCCAGGATATGACCGATTCCAATATTCGCGATATCCCCTTTTCAACCATCTGCCCCAGCTGCCACCAGAGCTGCCCCTCCAACGCCTACTTCTGCCTCAACTGCGGCAAGCAGATCAGAGAGAAGAAGGATGAGTCGAAGTGAGCAGAATCTCTCACGCCCTCACACTATTTGATGGATTGAATTAATATCTAATTCCGACTGGAGGAGAGAGATGTTCAATAATCGAAACCAGAGGCGTTCGGAATTCAAAGCAGCCTACTCTAAGCTGTCCAAGAAAGCCAAGATAGTTTATAGCCTTGCCAGGTGGGGGAGCATCCTCTCCTCCTACAGCCTTGTCATCCTCATATTCTGCGCTTATAGCCTTACAGATATAGAGTTTTATGGAAACTCTGCCCTCATCGTAGCGATCATCGCCTTCATCTGCCTGGTCATCGGTCTGGTCCTATGGATCGGAGCAAAAATCTATACCGCCTGCCACCAGGACATCAAACAGGAGACCGACTCACTCAAAGGCTATCGAAGCTCCAATATCTTTAGGAGGAACAACCCCTACACTCCCACCACTCACGAGGTCGAGACGCGGAGTCAGCAGGACCTCATCAGCTCGACGCAGGAGAACATCGAGAAGATTGCCGACAGCTCTCCCAACGCTGTATCTCAGGGTGTCCTGCTGCCCACTATCTGCCCTCGCTGCCACAAGAGTTGCCCGTCCGGCTCATCCTTCTGCCCCACCTGCGGCAAGCAGCTGAAGGATGAATAGAATCAAATAAGCTGAACGCCCTCCGATGGAGGGCGTTTTCATTTGAGCACAAGTTATATCTAAGAATCTCATTTCAGTAATTTGTATATAAAAAGCTAAATCTTATATTTAGCAATTTATCCATTCATATATAGGTTTTAATCAGTAATCCCACGCATATCGGGTGGAGGAAAAAAAGAAAATAACAGCGCGTTGATATATATTGATTAATAGAAATTCATCCATTCTTCTCACAGCGAAGGGGGATTTTCTATGCAGAACAGAAACAGGCAGGTGAGACGTGAAGCCTATAAGAAGGCTGCTGCCAAACTCTCGGCCAAAGCTAAAGCCGTAAGGGTCATTCGAATCGCAGCCCCCCTAACATTCATATGCTCATTCATCTTCATCATTCTCTTCAACATTCTTAGATTCGATTATGAGTTCACCAGTGGTGAACCCAACATCGGATTCACTGTCGGCTTCTGGATCTTCGTGGCTCTCGCACTCCTCTCCTTCGTCCTCCTCACCATCGCCAACATCATCGCCTTCTTCGACAAGAGGATCAACGTCCAGCTGGCCACCCTCAAGTCGGCCAAGCTCATGGCGACCGTGGACCCGACAGGTTCCAGCTTCGACGGGGATGACGAGATGAAGAATAAGGCGCCCCAGATTATCTCCAATCACGAGAATATCGACTCTCTGGCCGACGATGCGCCGGATGCCATCTCCCAGGGTGTCCTACTGCCCACTATCTGCCCTCGCTGCCACAAGAGTTGCCCGTCCGGCTCATCCTTCTGCCCCACCTGCGGCAAGCAGCT
>CALVYN010000030.1 GCA_944372245.1 uncultured Bacilli bacterium | reverse complement strand
GATTTTTTTTTTTTTTTTTTTTTTTTTTTTTTTTTTTTTTTTTTTTTTTTTTTTTTTTTTTTTTTTTTGTTTGGGTTTCGTGAGGGTTTTTAGGGGTCGCTGAAAAATTTTTTTTTTTTTTTTTTTTTTTTTTTTTTTTTTGCACAGGTACGGATTCTGACGGATTCGTTTTCCCAAAGAGATTTCTGATACCGATAACGATAATAGTTTTATTAAACCGCGGAATTAGTCCTGATTTTTGACGGGAATACGCATCTTGAGGACACACATATATCCTTTTTGCTCACCAAATCGAGACCTGAATTTGAGCTGGATGTGGGGTGAAAATCGGCTTGGTTAACGATTTTAAGCTGTTTTTGATATCATCATTAAAAATACTTTTTCCTCATCAAAACTTCCCTTTTAAAAAGGATATTTCAAGGCATTAAAAAACGGTTTTTCCTTTATCGTTAACGTAAAGCGCTATATTCCGCGACGTGGTAGGGCTTACAGCGCTCTCAAGCGTAGGCGCTGGCCCACCCGGAGGAACTTAACAAATGAAATTTAAGAAGAGTCTACTTGCCCTTGCTGTCCTGGCCCTTGGCACTGTGACCCTGGGCGCCTGCAACGGCGGCACCGAAAACAACTCCAGCACTTCTTCCAGTTCTTCTTCCAGCAGCAGCAACACTGCCACCCAGACCGAGGTCACCTGGGCCGGTCTGACCGCTCTGGAGCTGGTCTGGGGCGACATCCCCGCCGACTACGACTGGACCGCTGGCGTGACTGCCACCACCGCTGATGGCACCCAGCTGACCGTCGGCTACGATGAGGACACCGCCGCTGAGATCGCCGCGGCCACCAACACCCGTCTGTTCCCCCTCGAGTACACTGCCACCGATGCTTCCGGCAACGTCGTTGCCACTCAGGACCGTGTCGTCAGGCTGATCAACGGCTACAAGCTCAACAACGGTGACCTCTCGCAGGGTTCCACCTCCTGGTCCACCAAGTACAACCCTTCTTCCGCCGGTTCTTACGAGGTCGCCGATGGCGCGCTCCACTACACCATGACCGATGCTGGCACCGAGGCCTGGCAGCTGCAGACCGAGTACGATGGCGCGCAGCTGAAGGCTGGTGAGACCTACAAGTTCACCGTCGAGGCTCGTGCGGCCGAGGGTTCCGAGGGCAAGTCCATCGCCCTGGGCTTCGAGGATCTGGACAACGGCTACGCCGTCATGCTCCCCGCCTACGTCGAGTACTCTCTGACCACCGAGATGACCGAGTACAGCGTTTACTACACCGCTGACAAGGACTACAACAACGTCAAGGTCGCCCTGTACCTGGGCCGCGGTCTGGATGCCGATGACAAGGCCACCGCTGAGACTCCTCTGGAGTTCTATGTCGACAACATGAGGATCGAGCGGATCACCGACCAGGTCGCCGAGGTCGAGTTCACCAACACCTCTGCCACCTCTGCTGACAGGTTCACCATCTCCGGCCCCGAGGACATCCAGGGCTTCATGGACAAGGTCACTGCCACCTACAACGGCCAGGATGTCACCGAGGATATCGAGTGGGTCGGCGAGCTCCCCGAGGCCTTCGACTCCAGCATCGCCACCACCAACATCGGTATGATGGCCACCTACACCGCTGAGGATGGCAAGATCGCCTTTGCCTATGTGGGCTTCAACTGGCAGAACCCCACCCTCGACCGCGACTACGACTACGAGCCCTTCAACGCCAGCTTCGATTCTGGCTTCACCTCCTGGAATAAGGACTCCAAGTCCTACCCTGAGAGCGAGGGTACCGTCGAGTACACCGACAACGAGGATGGCACCATCAGCATTCACCTCACTCCCAAGATGTCTGCTGACGACTGGCACGTCCAGCTCTGGCAGAACAGCTCCAAGCTCGTCGCTGGCCACAGCTACCGCATCGCTCTGACCGGCTACGTCCAGGCTGAGGATCCTAGCGCCGTCCTGATCAGGACCGAGTTCGACGGCAGCCAGCACAAGACCGACATCCACTTCACCGGCGAGATGTCCACCGTCTACTCCGACATCTACACCCCCGAGTCCGACAGGACTGTCCGCACCGGCATCCTGATGGCTGAGAACACCGCCGAGTACACCCTGGTCCTTGACTCCTTCACCGTCATCGACGTGACCGAGAACGATCCCGCTGCCCAGGCCTAACTAGGCCTCTCTTCTAAGGAGGCATTCATCTGTGAAGAAACTCTTTAAATCCGCCGCCATCCTCGGATTGGCCTTCGCTTCCCTGAGCGCCTGCCAGCCTAACGGCTCCGCTGAATCCTCTTCCTCCTCCAGCTCCTCGTCCGCGGTCACTGAGACCTATTCCAACCCTCTGATCGCCCATGACTTCGCCGACCCTTACGTCTATCGGGCGGACGATGGCTACTTCTACGCCTATGCCACCGAGGGCGCGGTCGCGCGCTCGGAGGACATGGTCGAGTGGGAGGACATCGACAAGCTCGACACCCCGACCTGGGGCACGCCCGGCGCCAAGCTCTGGGCGCCCTGCCTGGCGAAGTTTGGTGACACCTACAACCTCTACTACGCCTTGTCCACTTGGGGTGACCCCAACCCCGGCATCGGCGTGATGGTTGCCGATTCCCCCGCGGGTCCCTTCACCGACATGGGCGAGCTGTTCGACTCCAACTCCTCGGGCGTGCGCAACTCCATCGACCCTGATGTGTTCGTCGACCCTGCCACCGGTAAGGCGTACATCATCTGGGGCTCCTTCAACGGCATCTACGCCTGGGAGCTGAACGCTGAGACCGGTCTGGGCACCATCGGCGAGCCCGTCTGCATCATCTCCTCCACCGCCTACGAGGCGCCCAACATGCTGGTCAAGGACGGCATCTACTACCTGTTCATGTCCGCCGGCAGCTGCTGCGAGGGTGAGAACTCGACCTACAACGTCCAGGTCTACACCGCCACCAGCGCGCTCGGCCCCTACACCAAGTCCCCGGTGGGCGACCCCAGCTGGAGCGGTTCGATCCTCCATCAGCTCCCGCCTGGAACCGTCACCTCGGGCAGCGGACCCGTGACGGCCATCTACGGTCCCGGCCACTCCTGCGTCGTGCAGGATGACGCCGGCGACTACTGGCTGTACTATCACGGCTTCCTGCGCCGCGGCGTCGTCCAGTCCACCCGCATCCTCTTCATGGACAAGCTGCTGTGGACCGAGGACGGCTACCCCTACATCGAGGGATATGTCCCCAACCTGGATGAGCAGGCGGCTCCCGTCATCGACTGAGGAGATCTGAAGATGAGAAGCAGATCTCTCGCGGTGGCGCTGACCATGGCCTCCCTGGCGCTCGGCGGCTGCGCCGGCCAGGGTGGCCCCTCCACCTCATCCTCATCCACGCCCTCTGTGGACAGCTCCAGTACAGGAACGAGCTTGGAGCCAGTCCAGGAGTATGTCTCGGTGGAATACACCAACCCGGTCTACAGGGGCACCAAGTCGGACTTCGCCGACCCGTTCATCCTCCGAGAGGGTGACACCTTCTACGCCTACACCACCGGCGGCGAGATCGCGACCTCGACCGACCTGGTCAACTGGGAGATGGCTGGCGTGGTTCCCAACCCCGAACCCTGGTTCGAGGGCGATACCCGCGGCATCTGGGCTCCCTCCGTCACCAAGATTGGCGACACCTACAACTACTATTACTCCCACTCCTCCTGGGGCGATGACAATCCCGGCATCGGCGTGATGACTGCCCCGACCCCTCTCGGCCCCTTCGAGGATCACGGAAAGGTCTTCGACTCTCGGGAGATCGGAGTTACCAACTCGATCGACCAGGATGTGTTCATCGACCCTGTGTCAGGGAAGATCTACATGTACTGGGGCTCGATGTGGGGCAACTTCGCCATCGAGATGGCGGCCGACGGCCTGACGGTCAAGAACCCCGAGACCATGGCCGATGACAAGGTCTGGGTCGCGGGCAACAAGAACACGACCATCTGGGACGGCTCCTCCTACGAGGGCGCCAACGTCATCTACAAGGATGGGCTCTACTATCTCTTCCTCAGCCAGGGCACCTGCTGCAACGGCGAGTCGTCCACCTACACCACCAAGGTCGGCTGGAGCGAATCCCCGCTGGGACCCTTCGTCTCCTCCACCGGCGTGGACCTGCTGGGCGGCAACCGCGGCGACACCGTGGTCACCGGCGACGGCACCCACACCTACGGCACCGGGCACTGCTCGGTGCTTCAGGACGACGCTGGCGACTGGTGGATCTACTACCACAGCTACGTCCGCGACGACGACGGGGTGGTCCGGGGTCGCTACATGATGCTGGACAAGCTCAGCTGGGTCGGCGACATGCCCTACGTGGGCCCGAACTTCAATCCCAGCATCACGGAGATGGATGGTCCTAGGCTCCTCAAGAGAAGCTAGGGACGAGAGGAGGCCAACATGTCTGTGACGAACAAACGCCCTGCGGTCGGCCTCAAGGCCATCGCGGCGGCCTGCAACGTCTCCATCAACACCGTCTCTCGCGCGCTCCGCGACTGCTCCGACATCTCCAAGGCGACCAAGAACCGCATCCGCTCCAAGGCCATCGAGATGGGCTACGTGCCCAATCGGCTGGCCGCGGCGCTCAAGTCGGGCAACACCCGGATGGTCTACCTGGTCTTCAACAACCTCAAGTCCCCCTACTTCATCATCATGGCCAACCGGATCGTCTTCCTCCTCCAGCAGCGCGGCTACAACGCCCTCATCGCCCCCAACTTCGCCACCGCCTGCACCAAGGAGAACGTCCAGGAGGCCCTGCTGGCGCGCACCGACGGCATCCTCACCTTCCTCGAGCCGACCGAGGAGGCGGTCCTCATCGCCAAGCTCAACACCATACCGCTGGTCCTGGTCGGGCGCCGCACGGAGTTCGACGGCATCGATCAGGTCTACACCGACGACGTCAAGGGCGGCGGCCTGGCGGCTGAGTATCTCATCGGCCGCGGGGCCACCAAGCTCCTCTACGTCGCCGCCAACAGCATCGAGTGCTCCCTCCGGCGCTACTCGGGCTTCAAGCGGGTCGCCCTCTCCCATCCCGGCGTCTCCTGTAACATCCTCTCCGAGTCGGACCTGGAGATGAACTTCACCAACCTGATGGAGGAGGGCTACGACGGCATCTTCTGCTTCAACGAGCAGATCGCCCTGATCGCCAACGACCTCCTGCGTCGCGTCGGCCGGGAGGGGCAGGTGCCGGTGGTGGGCTACGACGGCCTGGTGGAGCAGATCGCGCGCTGCCCTCGCATCCCCTGCGTCAGCTACGATGCGCTGGCGATCGCCGACCGGGCGTTCGCCGCGCTGATGCGGCGGATCGAGAACTACGCGGCCGCCCCCTACGAGAACTCCGTCTTCGACGTCAAGCTGATCAATTCGGACGACGGGGAGAGACCCGTGCTCGCGCCGCAGAGCTGATAGCGGCATAGAGAAAGGAACATCTGAACATGCGTATCAAGATGATCAAGGCGCTGGCCTTCTTGGCCCTGGCGCTGCCCCTGGCGAGCTGCAACGGCGGCACCGGGAACAACAGCAGCAACTCCAACACCGGCGGTGGCAATGAGCCCACCTACGTGATGCCCGACAAGTTCGAGAACATCGAGCTGACCGTCTGGGACTCCATCTCCGGTCTGGACGGCACCGCCTACAGCGCGATGATCGACCAGTTCAACACCGAGTACATCGGCCAGATCTACGTCCGTCGCGTCGGCAACCCCACCGACACCTCCTACTACAACAACGTCGAGATGGCTCTGGCCATGGGCAACGGCCCCGATGTGGTCGAGACCGGTAACGACATCATGGCCCAGTGGGGATATCAGGGCAATATCCTGGCCAACTGCGAGCCCATCTTCGAGGCTATCGGCAAGCCCATCGACGAGTCTGATTTCGATGCTAACATCCTCGAGTCTGCGACCTGGAGTGATGAGCTGATCTCCGTCCCCATGGGCATGCACGGCACCGTCCTCTTCATCAACGACACCCTGTGGAACCAGTACTTCCCCAACACCCCCATGCCCACCACCTGGACCCGCGACCTGGTCAAGCAGTACGCCTCCAAGATCTACGAGCTCTCGGACGGTAAGGTCTATGGCCTGCCCATGTCCAGCCAGTTCCCCGGCAACACCTACGGCCAGTTCGACGCCTTCTACCAGAACGGCGGCCACTTCACCACCACTCCCGACAACTACGATGTCGGCTTCAACAGCCAGGAGGGCATCAAGGGTATCCAGGCCTTCACCGACATCATCTTCAACCGCAACAACGAGTGGGGCGGTGCGTCCAACCTGCTGGGCAACGACGCCGATCTGAACTACTTCAACTCGCAGCAGGCTCTGTTCTGCGTCGACGGCACCTGGTGCCTGCCCAACATCAACACCGCGGTCGAGACCCAGCACTTCGAGTGGCACGCGGCCCCCGTCTCCGGCCTGTACGCTCTCGATGCGGATGCCGAGTACGCCAACTCCATGCTGGTCCAGTCCCACAACCTGGGCATCACCCAGCAGTGCGCCGCTGACAACGACAAGGCCTGCGCCGCGGCCGTGTTCATCGATTGGATGACCCGCAACTGCCTCGACTACTGCGAGGCCGGCCATATCGCCGCCCGCAAGTCCGTGCGCGAGTCCGCCGAGTATCAGGCGCTGCCTCACCACGACGAGTTCGGCGACTCCGCCAACTACGTCCTGAACGAGTCCAACCCCGCCGTGCTGTTCATGCAGGGTGAGTACTCCGCCGCCATGAGCGACGTCATGAACGCCGGCACCAACGACGAGGCCACCGTCCGGGGTACCCTGAATGAGTACGAGCAGACGGCCCAGGAGAAGATCGAGGCCTGGCTCGCGTCCTACTAGACTGCCGTCTACTGAAGCTTTAAAGATCAGCTAGAAAAGGATTTTCCACATGGGATACGAGATGGAAATCGAGCGTGAGAAGGCCGCGCGCGTATCCCTGAGGCAAAAGAAGATCAGGTCCAATCTCACCGGCTGGCTCTTCGTCGCGCCCTTCCTCCTCGTCTTCGTCATCTTCACCATCTACCCCTTCTTCTACGGCATCGCGATGAGCTTCTGCCGCTACGATGTCCTCGGGCGCGTCGATACCGAGTTCATCGGCTTTGAGAACTACCAGACCATCTTCGAGTTCGGCACCGAGGCGAATCACTGGGCCAAGGACTTCTGGAACGGACTCGGCAACACCGCGCTGTTCGCGGTGTTGACCATCCCGTTCATCATCGTCATCCCTCTGATGTTCGCCTACCTGCTGAACAAGAAACCTTGGGGCTTCCGCTTCTTTCGCTCGCTGTTCTTCATGCCCACCGTCCTGTCGTTGACGACCACCGCCATCATCTGGCGCTACATCTTCGCCACCGGTAACGGCTTCATCAATTCCATCATCAGCAACGCCGGCGGAAAGGAGATTCCCTTCCTGACCGACCCGATTCTGGTCTGGGTCGTCCTGGTGGTCGTCACCATCTGGTGGACGATCGGTACCAACATGGTCATCTTCCAGGCGGGTCTGGAGGAGATCGACACCTCCCTCTACGAGGCCGCCAGCACCGACGGCGCGGGCACCTTCTCCCAGTTCCTCCACATCACCCTGCCCGGTCTGAGGAACCAGTTCGTCATCTGCTTCATCACCACCACCGTCGCTGAATTCAACGTCTACGGACAGCCGCTGATGCTCACGCAGGGCGGCCCCAGCAAGAGCACCTATTCGCTGATCATGTACATCAGGGACTATCTGTTCCAGAGGGGTCAGTCGGGTATCGTCGCCGCCATGGGTCTGCTGCTCGGTCTCATCCTGGTCGTGCTGTCCATCCTGCAGAACGTCATGCTCAAGGAGCGCAAGGGGAGGGTCCGCCGTGAAATCAGAAAAGCGTAATCAGGGCAGCTTGACCGGGCGCATCGTCGCCTTCGTCATCATCCTCATCCTGGCCGTCCTCTGGGCGCTGCCGCTCATCTGGGCTCTGGGCACCTCGTTCAAGGACAACTACGACATCATCTACAACCCCACCGCGATCCTGCCCACCGCCGGCCACTGGACCTTCGACAACTACACCGCTTTCTTGGGCGACCCCATCAGGCCCCTGGAGAAGTGGATCCTCAACTCCCTCATCACCGCCTTCGGCACGATGTGCTTCACCCTCATCGTGGTCTCCCTGGCGGCCTACTCCTTCGTCTTCGTCGACTGGAAGGGCCGCACCGCGGTGTACAGCCTCATCCTCGTGACCATCATGATTCCCAACATCGCCGGCATCGTGCCCATGTACTCGATGATCAACAGCTTCGACTGGGCCGGCTCGCTGATCGCCCTGATCATCCCCGGCTGCGCCAACGCGACCCTGCTGTTCATCGTGCGCCAGTTCTTCCTCGGCATCCCTCACGAGCTGATCGAGTCGGCCAAGGTCGACGGCGCTAACTCCTTCAAGACCTTCGTCCGCGTCGTCCTGCCCCTGGGCAAGTCGCCCCTGATCCTCACCGCCCTGTTCTCCTTCATGTGGAACTGGAACGACATGCTCTGGCCGCAGATCGTCATGAACAGTGCCACCTCCGATATGTGGACGCTGCCCTCCGGCATGGTGTACCTGGCCAACGCCCAGGATGCGCAGTACGCCAACATCATCGCCGCGGCCATCCTCTCCTCGCTCCCCGTCGTCATCCTCTACCTGATCCTGCAGCGCTACATCATCCAGGGCGTCTCCAGGTCGGGTCTCAAGTAGAGATATCTCCCTATGGAAAAGATCAGAAACGAGTATCCGCGCCCGGACTTCGTCCGCGAGCGCTGGCTCAGCCTGAACGGTCGGTGGGACTTCGCCTTCGACGACGAGGGCCAGGGCCACAGCGCGCACTGGGAGCGGGGCTTCACCCCCACCCATTCCATCAACGTGCCCTTCGCCTTCCAGACTGAGCTCTCCGGCATCGGCGATACCACCTTCCACGATCGGATGTGGTATCAGCGCACCATCGCCGATCCCCGCCTCGATGACGGCAGCCGCGTCCTCCTCCACCTCGAGGGCGTCGACTACTGGGCCGAGGTGTACGTCAACGGCTATCTGGCTGTCACCCACCGGGGCAGCTCGACCCGCTTCTCCGCCGATATCACCGACCTTCTGGTCGCCGGCGAGAACCGCCTGACCGTGTTCGCCTATGACCCTTCGAGGCAGACGGACATCCCGCGCGGAAAGCAGTACTGGCACGAGCGCAGCACCGGCATCTGGTACAACCGCACCTCGGGCATCTGGAAGAGCGTCTGGCTGGAGCAGGTCAACCCCGCCCACATCGAGCGGGCGATCATCCGGCCCGACATCGACCGGGGCACCGTCGGCGTGGAGCTGAAGGTCTCCAGGGTCACCCCCTTCGCCAAGGCGGTCCTTAGAGACCGCGAAGGCCGGGTGGTGTCCACGGTCGTAACCTCCCTTAGCCGCGACTTGCCCCACACCCTCCAGCTGCGGGCCTTCGGCCTGCCCGGAGTGGAGGAACCCCACTGCTGGACCCCGGAGGACCCCTATCTCTACGGCCTGACGCTCTCCCTCCTCGATGAGAGGATGGAGGTTCTAGATACCGTCGAGACCTACGTGGGTATGCGGAGTGTGGAGACCCGTGACGGCATGGTCTATCTCAACCACAAGCCCTACTTCCAGAAGCTGGTGCTCGACCAGGGCTACTGGCCCCAGTCGCTGCTGACCGCTCCCGACGTCAAGGCTTTAGAGAACGACATCACCATGGCTAAGGCGATGGGCTTCAACGGCTGCCGCAAGCACCAGAAGGTCGAGGACCCCTGGTTCTACTACCTAGCCGACAAGCTCGGCTACCTGGTGTGGGCCGACTGCCTGAGCCCGGCGAGCTTCTCCGAGGACCTCATCGGCCGCATCACCAACGAGTTTAGGGAGGAGGTGGAGCAGTACATCAACCACCCCTCGATCATCGCCTGGGTGCCGTTCAACGAGAGCTGGGGCGTGCCCCAGATCGGCTTCGACGCCCAGCAGCAGGCCCTCGCCTCCTCGCTCTACTTCCAGGCCAAGGCACTCGATCCCACCCGTCTGGCCATCTCCAACGACGGCTGGGAGCACACCTTCTCCGACCTGGTGACCATCCACAACTACATGCACGGCGCCCAGGCTGACGGGGCGATGGCGAAGGACTTCGCCGAGACCCTGTCCAGCCGCGAGCTGTGCGTGCGCGAGGAGCCCGCCGCCAAGCGGATCTTCGCTAAGGGCTATGCCTACTCCGGCCAGCCCCTGGTGATCTCCGAGTTCGGCGGCGTGGCCTATGAGCCCAGCTTCGGCAAGACCGAGGAGGGCTCCTGGGGCTACACCAAGGCCTCCGACGAGGATGGCTATCTGGCCGACCTGGCCCGCATCTTTGGGGACATCGGATCCAACCGGGTCGTGTGCGGCTACTGCTACACCCAGCTGACCGACGTCGAGCAGGAGCAGAACGGCCTCCTCACCTACGATCGCCGCTTCAAGGTCGACGCTGAAAAAATCAAGAGGATCAACGAATCCATCGCGATCCTTCCCATACGAAAGGAGGCTAACTAAGGTGGCCGAGGAACAGAAGCAGAACGCGGAGAAGAAGCTCACCAGAGCCGAGCGCATGGCCGCCCGTCTGGAGCAGAAGACCGCGAAGCTCGTCAATCCCAACATCCAAGCCTACGTCGCCCTCCACAACGTCAACAAGGTCTATCCCGACGGCATCCACGCCGTCCACGACTTCAACATCGACATCGCCAAGTATGAGTTCATCGTCCTGGTCGGTTCCTCGGGATGCGGCAAGTCCACGACCCTGAGGATGATCGCCGGTCTGGAGTCCATCACCTCCGGCGACCTGTACATCGACAAGGTCTACTCCAACAACCTGGAATCCCGCGACCGCAACATCGCCATGGTGTTCCAGAACTACGCCCTCTACCCCAACATGACCATCTACGACAACATCGCCTTCGGTATGAAGATGAGGGGTGAGGACCGGGCCACCATCGACCGCAAGGTCCGCGAGGCCGCCAACATGCTCCAGCTCAACGACTACCTCTTCAAGAAGCCCAGCCAGCTATCCGGCGGTCAGAAGCAGCGCGTTGCCCTCGGTCGCGCTATCGTGCGCAACGCCAAGCTCTACCTGATGGATGAGCCCCTGTCCAACCTGGACGCCAAGCTCAGAGTCCAGACCCGCGCCGAGATCGTCCGCCTCCACGAGGCCATCGGCGCCACCACCATCTACGTCACCCACGACCAGACCGAGGCCATGACCATGGCTGACCGCATCGTCTGCATGTCCCGCGGCCACGTCCAGCAGATCGGCACCCCTTTGGAAATCTACGAGCACCCCGCCAACAAGTTCGTGGCCACCTTCATCGGCTCGCCCTCGATGAACATCATGAAGGCCCACTACGACCATGGCCACGTGACCGTCGGCGACCGGTTCGCCTACGAACTCAGCGAGGAGGAGAGGAAGACCCTCAAGGAGTTCTACAAGGCTCGCATCCTGACCCTGCGCGAGCGCATCTCCAAGGTCGATGAGACCGTCTCGATGCTGCCCCACTTCGTCGACGCCATCGAGCGCCGCGACGAGAAGCTCTCCGCCGAGCGCGAGAAGCTGCTCAACGCCATGGTCCAGGAGCACTACCGCAAGCTGCTCTCCGAGGGTAAGGAGACCCTGACCCAGGAGCAGCGCGAGGAGCTCGAGCACGCTCTGTCCACCTCGCTGGCCATCACCCGCGAGGCGCTCTACAGCTACGATGCCGAGCAGATCACCGGTGCGACCAACCTGCCCCTCGGCACCGATGTCGACCCCACCATCATGGAGGCGGCCAAGGCCATCGACGAGCAGGTCAACGCCAAGCGCGCGGAGACCAACACCGAGACCTACACCAAGTACCTCCAGGAGGACGCCAAGCTCTATCGCCGGGCGCGCCGCCAGGTGGTCAAGGAGAAGGCCGAGGAGCTGGCCGCCAAGGCCCTCACCGAGGATGCCAGGGAGAATCCTTCCAATTTCATCATTGCCAACTCCGCCAGCATCATCGGTGACCACAAGGTCGCCGAGACGCCCAAGCTCTTCGAGTTCCTGGGAAAGAACCCTGCGACCGGCGCGCTCAACGCCCGCTGGTTCACCAGGGCTCTGCGCTGTCTGATCGACGACATCTACGACGCCGATGTCGCCCAGATTCCCAGCCGCGTTCCCACCCTGATCGAGGAGCGGGAGGGCGCGGGCCACAAGAAGGCCGTCGCCCTGACCGAGGAGGAGCGCAGCCGCGCCCTGTCCAACGCCACCGTGGCCAAGGCCGTCACCCGCGGCACCCTGTCGACCCTGAAGTTCTACCAGCGCTTCAACCCCGTGGCCGCCGGTGGCAACCTCAAGACCCGCGACCAGCTCAAGGAGGAGCTGCTGGCTAAGTACAACGCCGACATCGCCACCTACCAGAAGTATCTGGCTGAGGACGTGTTCGACCTCTCCTTCGGCATCCGTCCCGAGAACATGACCCTGGCCCGTCTGGCCTCCAACTATCAGCGGCCCTCGGCCCCTCTGACCATCGATGTCAACGTGGCGGAGCTGCTCGGCTCGGAGTACTTCCTCCACGCCAGTTACGCCGATATCGACCTGGTGGCCAAGGTGCCCCTCGACCCCGATGTTCACGACCACGCGCCCTGCTCGCTCGTCTTCGACCTGAACACCGCGCACCTGTTCGACGACATCTCCAACAACTGCATCTTCTAGCCGCTATACTCAGATTTCAACGTGGAGCGCATGACCGAACATGGATGAGATCTACCAACCCAAGCTGTGGAAGAGGCTGCTCGCAGACGTCATCGACTTCCTCCTCTTCGCTCTCGTGCTGCTGGCCTTCGACCTCCCCCAATATCTGGGCGCGTGGGACCTGTTCGGCCTCAGCGAGACCCACGATGAGGAGCTGGCTGACCGGCGCGCCTCGGGGCTGTTCGAGTTCAGCGAGGACGGGACGACCTTCTCCTATCTGACCTTCGACATGGAGGCGACAGACAGGGAGGCGGAGTTTCAGAAGATCCTCGATGCGATCAGCTACTACTATCTGGACTACAAGCCCACCCTCGGCGAGGACGACCTCACCGATGAGGAGTGGGATCAGCTGACGCCGAGCTACGTGAACACCCAGGTGCTCAAGATCGACCCCGAGACGCTGTGCTCCGACGTTCTGACCATCTCCGCCATCGACGCCGACCCGGCTAGCGCCACCCTGCTTCCCACCCTCACCCGGGGTGAGGGCGAGGATCAGGAGGTCTTCACCAGCGCCGACCAGGAGTACTGGGAGATCGCCGTGGCCGCGATGAACGATGAGGACAGCCAAGGCTGCTACGACATCGCCATCTCCGACTACGCCAACCTCCCCCACATGACCAGGATGCGCGAGCACCGCTCGCTCATCCACAGCTACCAGATCATGTGGAGCGCGGCGGTTTCGACCGTCATCTTCTTCCTCATCATCCCCTGCGCCCTGCCCTACTGTCAGACGCTTGGGCGCCGCTTCGAGAAGATCGCGGCGGTCAGCAAGGACGGCTATATGCCCTCCCTGCTCAACCGCCTCTCCCGCAACATCGTCCAGACCCTGTTCGTCTGGTTGAGCGTGAGCCTATTGGTCTTCATCCCCCTCTTCATCGACCTGATCCTGCTCCTCTGCAACAAGAACCATCGCTCGCTGGCTGACTTTGTCGCCGGCACGGTTCTGATCGACCTCAATCGCACGACGATGATCGACCCCAAGGATGCCAAGAGCGCTCAGGAAGATCTCTACGAGCACTTCACCGACTGATTGAGATACGACCCGGTTGTCCGCCATCACTCCTCAGGTGGACAGCCGGGTTTTTGTGTGGCGAAATCTAAACAAACCTTTTATATTTCAAAACCGTGGGATGGAGCTCACATCTGACCCCCTCCAGCTGGAGGGGGTCAGGAGCCGATTCC
>CALVYN010000029.1 GCA_944372245.1 uncultured Bacilli bacterium | reverse complement strand
TGTTCGTCTATACGACTAACCAAGATTGGGAAGACTGCGATATATTCGCAAAAGGGTTTCTAAGAAACCTGCTGAGCTGTGAAAAAGTTTAGCCGCTTACAACATTTAACTGATACTGCCTATTTCTGAATTGAATAGAAGTTAGGGCAAGGCCTGTTTATCAGTATTCCAATATTATTGCAGGTGAATAAGTTGGTAACATGAATTCTGATTGCTATATCTTGGCTTCACTCAAAATAAACTGATTGAGAATTATAAAAAACCTGTGGCTCTTGAAGCCACAGGTCAATATACGGAATGGAGCAGGCGACGGGAATCGAACCCGCGTGATCAGCTTGGGAAGCTGAGGTTCTACCATTGAACTACGCCTGCGTGGTGCCATCGACAAGTGTCGAACTTGCGACCTGTTGATTACGAATCAACTGCTCTACCTGCTGAGCTACGATGGCAATCAGCCTTCCGAAAGGCTTAAATAAAATAAGACACCGAGCCGTTCTTTTCAACCCTGACCGCCCGGAGGAAGGGGCTTATCAAGCCGAGATTTAAGGCTTTTTGAGGGTGCGGCTTCAGGTGAAAATAGGCACGCTTTCCAGGGCTTGGCGAGTGATAAAATAACCCCGAATCAAGGGCGTTTCCCTCCAGCTCAGCCCGAGGGATTCACCCCGTGAGAAAGGGGTATCTTCCAGCCCCTTTATTATTGACACAAAATTATCCTATTCATATAATTGCGCTTTGGCTATCGATGGGTTTTCAACCCGGTGAATTGAACCCCAAAATGGCCAATTCATTATCAAAGGAAAAGCAATAATGCAGAGACAGACTACACAGATTACCAAGGAGCAGGCTGCCAAGGCTGGGAAGAAGTGGTATCTGGTCGATGCCACCGGTATCTCCCTGGGCAGGCTGGCCTCCGAGGTCGCCGTCATTCTGATGGGCAAGAACAAGGTTGATTACACTCCCTCCGTCGACTGCGGTGACTACGTCATCGTCACCAACGCTGCCAAGGTCAAGCTGACCGGCAACAAGGCCAAGACCAAGACCTACTACGACAACAAGTCTGGCACCTATGGTGGCCTGCGCGAGCGTTCCGCCAAGGTCATGATCGAGCAGTATCCTGAAGAGATGGTCAAGCGCGCCATCTGGGGCATGATGCCTCACACCTCTCTGGGCCGTTCCGAGCTGCTCAAGCTCCACGTCTTCGAGGGCGAGTGCGAGGGCTTCGAGTCTCAGAACCCCACCCCGATCGTCATCGCTAGCAAGCACGAGGAGAGATAAAGACAATGGCTACAAAGAAAGTTATCACCCTGCAGGACAGCACTCCTGTCTATTACGCCACTGGCCGCAGGAAGTCCGCTGTCGCCCGCGTCTTCGTCCGGACCGGCTCGGGCAACGTGGTCATCAATGGCCGTGAGGGCAAGACCTACTTCCCCTACGAGTCCGTTCTGACCGAGGCCCTCAGGCCCCTCGAGGTCACCGGCACCGTCGGTCGCTTCGACCTGAACGTCACCATCGTCGGTGGCGGCTACTCCGGTCAGGCTGGCGCCCTGCGCCTGGGTCTGGCCCGCGCCCTGACCCTGGTCTCCCCCGACTTCCACAAGCCCCTCAGGGAGGCTGGCTACATCACCGTCGACTCCCGCGTCGTCGAGCGCAAGAAGTACGGTCTCAAGAAGGCCCGCAAGGACAAGCAGTTCAGCAAGCGTTAATCGCTTCGATTCCAATCTGTATCAAGGCCGCCGCAAGGCGGTCTTTTTGCTGTCTTTGCTTTCTTAAAAAGTGCATTTGAACATGTGGCTGAATCTCAAAAAGCAATTCAATTTCAATCAAACAAGTTTGTGAATTTCTGAATTTGCTGCCTTCACCCATATTCCTCCAGGGGCTTCGTTTCAACCCTCTAAAGAGGGTTGGTCGTATATAATGTTGTAGTTAACCGTTGTGAGGGAATCTATGGCAAAAAAGGTTACCGTCAGAGACCCTGGGACTGACGATTCCAAGCAGCGGAGGGATATCCTGAGACTCCTACCGAGGATCTTCCTCGGTCTTTTGAGCGTGGCGCTTGGAATTCTCTTCCTGACCAATTCGGATCTCATTTCCAGCTTCCTGTTCTACATCGCCTCCTACGTCTTCGGTGTCTTCTTCTTCATCCCCGGCGTCTTTTTCATTGCGCTGGGTATCTGGGTTATCGTGCGCGCTGTCCGGCGCTGGCGCCAGAGCGGAGAGGACAAGCGGGTGCGCGAGCCCATCATGAGCCGCAAGGCCTGGGCCCTGGACATCTGCTGCGGGGTCGTCGCCGTCTTTCTGATCGGCGTGCTCGCCTCCATCGACCTCGAGTCCAGCCTCATCTCGGTCGAGGGGACGACCCTGGAGCTGACCGCCTCGGGCGTCGGTCCCTACTTCTCCGAGCTGATGCGTCGCCTCTCCCCTGTGGGCTTCAACATCGAGCTGGTGTCGCAGATCTCCAGCCTCGGCGGAGGCTTCCTGCCCGTCCTTGTCGTCGCTCTGGGCAACTCCATGGGCATCGGGACCTTGGGCACCACCATCATCGTGTCTATCCTCCTGGCCATCTGCGTCCTCTGTCTGCTCCGCCATCCGATCAAGGCCATCTGCAACACGATCCTCTACATCCGCTCCCAGATCCGCTCCGCTAAGGCCATCGCGCCCAAGGTGGAGAGGAACTCCAAGTTCCGCCAGACGTCCCCCGAGCCTGAGGAGACTCCCAAGGAACCCGAACCTCAGGCGGACGATACCTCCGCTGCCAGCGAATCGCCCTCGACCCCCGTCAAGCACGACACCTTGGTCGACCGGCCGACCCCCCATCAGAGCGCGACCTTCGTCACCTCGGACTTCGGTCCCATCGACGCCTCCACCCTCTGGGTCGACACCGGTTCCAGGGTGGCTGCCCAGCCGGCCGCTCCGGCTCCTGAGCCGGTCAGCGCCCCGCAGCCTGCCATCACCCCTTACACCGAATCCGACAGAGTCGAGAAGGCGAGCAAGCTCCAGCCCGTCGAGCCTATCAGGACTCAGCCGGTGGTCACCGAGGTCAAGGCCCCTGAGCCTCCCGCTCCGGCTGTGACGAAGGTGTTCACCCCTGAACCCGCCCCTCAGCCTACTCCCATCACAACACCCGAACCGAGCCCTGCACCTGCTCCCGCCAAGAATCCCGAGCCCGTTCCTGAGCCCGTCAAGGCCCAGGAGGCGGTTCCTCCCATCAAGGTGGAGGTCACCCACATCGAGACGATTTCCACCCCTGAACCTCAGGTCGTCGAGCCCATCACCCCGCAGATCGTCTCGGAGATCCACTCCAGCCCCGTGGTCGAGCCCGTCGAAGAGCCCATCCGCGTGAAGGTGGAGTCTCGCCCCGTCAGCGAACCCGCCCCGGCCACCCAGCCCGCCGCTGAGGTTGCGACCAGGGTCGTCACCCCTGAGCCTGTCTCCGAGCCTGCTCCTGTCATCAATCCTGAACCGAAACCCGAGGCGCCCATCGTCCACGAGCGGCCGGTGTCCACCCCAGTCCAACCTGCCCCCAGCCCCGAGCCCGTGCACGAGGTGGCCAGAGTCCACGAGAGACCCGCCTTCACCCCTGCCTATCAACCTGAGGTGAGCTACTCGAGACCGCGGGTCGAGACGTTCAGACCCGACCCCATCCAGCGGGAAGCGAGCTACTCCCAGACCTCTCACGTAAGTTTCTTCGACTCGGAGCCCGAGAAGGTGGAGACCGAGCCCGAGACCCCTGTCGATCAGTCGGAGGTGACCCTGGTGAACGACCTCTCCGACGAGGAGCTCAAGAAGAGGCAGCAGGAGGCGGACAGCGCCCTCGATGCCGCCCTGAAGGAGGAGCGCCACACCGGCGTCTACCATCCCGCCCCCTACATGGTCCAGCCCGACCCGGTGGCTATCGAGCCTGACAGCCAGAAGGCTGAGACCCCAGTCAAGAGCCCGGAAGCGGAGGAGAAGCCCACCAAGGCTGGCTCCTACATCAAGCCCAGCGTCACGATCCTGAAGGACTGCGACAACACCGATGCCCGGGAGCAGATCGACCAGGAGGCGGGCCGCTTCGGCGCCATCATCATGAACTTCCTCCAGGAGAACGAGATCCCCGCCAACTACGACGGCTACGAGTCCGGCGCCTCGGTCACCCGCTACCGCCTGCGCTGGAAGCCCAAGGCCAAGACCACCACGATCACCAACAACCAGATCCAGACGCTCTCGATCAAGCTGGGTGGCAAGACCTCGGTCCGCTTCGTGCCCCTGATCGAGGGGCGCGACTACTCGGCTATCGAGGTGCCCAACCCCGTCTCGATGACCGTGCCCTTCCGCGACGCCTACCTCGAGATGATGCGCGAGGACCGGGCCTGCCTCAAATCCACCCTCTTCCCGATCGGCCAGGACCTGAACCAGCAGCTGATCTGCGTCGAGCTGGAGAAGATGCCCCACCTGCTGGTGGCCGGCTCCACCAACTCGGGTAAGACCGTCTTCATCCACTCCCTCATCTGCGGCATGATCATGCGCACCCTGCCCTCGGACCTGAAGTTCATCCTCATCGACCCCAAGCACGTCGAGTTCAACATGTACGAGGACATGCCCCACCTCTTCTGCCCCGTCGTCACCGAGAGCGAGGCGGCAGTGGAGGTCCTGAGGCTTCTGGTCGACGAGATGGAGCGGCGCTACTCCATCTTCCAGAAGTGCAAGATCGCCAACCTGGCCGGCTATCGCAGCTACTGCCGCGGCCGCTCCAGGGCTGAGCGCCTGCCCATCATCGTGGTCATCATCGACGAGTTCGCCGACCTGATGATGTCCTCCAAGGGCGAGGCCAGCGACTACGTCGCCCGCCTGGCGGCCAAGGCCCGCGCCTGCGGCATCCACCTGGTCGTGGCGACCCAGCGCCCCTCGACCAGCGTCATCACTGGCGACATCAAGAACAACATCCCGGCCCGCATCGGTCTGCTGGTCCCCTCCGGCATCGACTCGCGCGTCATCCTCGATGAGCCCGGCGCTGAGCAGCTGACCGGCCGCGGCGACCTTCTGGCCCGCATCCCCGGCAAGAAGACCCTCTCCCGCTGCCAGTCCCCCTACATCTCCAACGAGGAGATCATCGAGCTGGTGGACTACCTCAGGAGCCAGGCTCAGCCCGTCTACGACCCCAAGTTCGTCGAGGCGATCTCCACCCCGGCTGCCGATGACACCCAGGGCGCAGCCGGACGGAAGAACATCCTGGAGGCCGCCCTGCGCGACCCGGAGTACCTGGGCGTGCGCGATGAGGTCCTAAGGACCGGCCAGGCCTCGGCCAACTACCTCCACCGCCACTTCAACATCTCGGCCAACCAGGCGCGGAACTACCTTGACGCCATGGAGGCCGAGGGCCTGGTCGAGACTTTGAAGAACGGCGTCAGGGTGGTGGTCCACCGCGACCGATACGAAGACGATGACGACGAAAGCAAAGGAGACTGATCGTGAGCGATAATCCTCAGACTTCCATTTCCACGGTGCGCGGCAATGCCGTCATCGTGCCCTCCGACGAGAACCGCGAGGTTCACATCCGGATCCGCTGGACCCTGCCCGAGAAGACGCCCCAGGAGCCTCTAGCGCTCCTACTCGGCGTGCTCCAGGAGTCCCCGAAGGCCTTCCTCGACCACCGGGACTACCAGACCGAGCTCTACCGCCTCGGCGGAGCGGAGATCAGCTTCGGCATCGAGCGGATGGGCGCCAGGTTCACCGTGACCCTCGCGGCCTCCTGCACCACCAACCGCTTCATGCACTCGGTCGTGCCCGTGGAGACCAAGCTGGTCCGGGTGGTCAAGGCCCTGATCGACCGGGGTCCCCGGCTCGACCCGGTCTCTATCAGCCTGGCCAAGGGCAAGCTACTCCGCACCAACGCCGACCTGTCCGGCGGGGCGGTCGGCCTGGCCAGCCTCAAGCTGGTGGGCCTCTTCCCCGACAGCGACCTCTTAGTGAGCCCGGCTGGCAACTCCTCCTTTTTGCGGGAGGTGACCGCCGAGCAGGTCGATGCCGTCTATCGCGAGCTGTTGGCCTCCCCCTGCGTGATCGCCGTCAAGAATCTGCCCCAGGCGGCCCTCAACGCCCTGCTCAAGCGCTTCGGGAGCCCGCTGGGCGAGCCCAGAAAGGCCCGGGCGACCAGCTGCAACACCGACCGCGATGCGCCCCTCTACTACTACGCCACCACCTCGACCGACGTGGTCCACCGCTGCTACCGCTTCGCCGGTCCCACGGGCTTCGATGTCCACTCCAGGCTGCTCCGAATGGTCTTAAGGGAGGTCCTCTCCGGCTCCGACTCGCTCCTGTTCAACCAGATCCGCGAGCGGCGCGGGATGACCTACGCCATCGACTCCAGCTTCGATATCGGCACCGACGTGCTCCACGTCTCCTTCCAGACCGAGCTCCACCGGGCGGACCGGGCCATCCGGGCCGTGGACGAGGTCCTCGCTGCCGCCCCCGAGCTGGTCAGCGACCGGATGATCGAGGAGGCGATCATCCAGATCGAACGCAGCCTCAAGAGCAGCTTCAACAGCTGGGCGGAGGCCCAGTGCCGGCTGCAGCTGAGCTGCCTCGAGTGCGACCTGCCCCGCGACCTGGCTTCCTGGCAGAAGGCCCTGGGTGAGATCACCCCTGAGGCCGTGCGCCAGGCCCTGGGGGCCATCAGGCCGCTCACCGGGGTGGTGGTGACCCAATCCGAGGAGGAGAGATAGAGATGGAGAAAGCAGTTTTCCGCCGTATCGGCTGCACCGTCTATGAGGGACGGACCGATATCGGCCTCGACTATATGATCCTGCCCTCCCCCGGGTGCCAGCGCCAGACCTTCGCCATCGTCGTCGGCAAGGGCGGCGCGCCCGACGAGGAATCGATCGACGGCACCCGCATCCCCCTGGGCACGGCCCACTTCCTGGAGCATCGGATGTTCCAGCTGGAGGACGGCGACGCCGAGGAGCAGTTCGCCGCCCTGGGCTGCTACTGCAACGCGGTGACCTCGACCACCTCGACCGCCTACTACTTCTCCGTGGATAAGGGCGGCCAGTGGGAAAGGGGATTGGAGCTCCTGGCCAAGATGTGCACGACCTTCTTCATGAGCGAGGAGGACGTCGACCGCGAGCGCAAGATCATCCTCCAGGAGCGCCAGCGCACCCTCGACGACCCCGACTACATCCTCTTCGACGAGCTGTTGCACGCGATGTACTTCCACTCCCCCATCCGCGAGGACATCATCGGCACCCCCGAGAGCCTGGAGGCCATCCACACCTCGGCTCTGCGCAAGTTCTTCCGCCGCCACTACACGCCCGGGAACATGGTCCTGTTCGCTCTGGGCGACCTCGACCCGGTCGAGGTGGCGGCCAAGATCGAGAAGCTGAAGCTCTACAACGGCTTTGCCGCCCTCGACGCGGTGAGGGCCAAGATCCCCGAGGAGGACCGGACCCGGGTCAGGGAGAAGGATGTCACCCTCCCCTCGCCCGACGGGCAGACCTACCTGGGTGTCGGCATCAAGTTCCCGACCCGCGAGTCGCTCTACAACAAGTTCGGCGACCTTCTGTTCGCCATGTATGAGATCCTGCCCGAGGCGGTCTTCTCCCCCATCCTCAAGCCCATCGACGAGGCGCGCCAGAAGGGCCTTTTGATTCGTTTGGACGGGGTGGACATCCATCAGGCGGGCGAGGACGCCTGCCTGATCGCCACGTTTGAGACCAACGCCCCCGGCAAGCTCAGAGCGGCGCTGGACAAGCACCTGGATACCGTCTACTCCTCCCTCTCCCTCTTCGGGCGCGAGCTCAAGGCCATCCGCCTGGCCTATCTGGGCGAGGCCAGCCTGACGGTCCAGGAGCCCGAGAGCTTGCTCTCGGAGGTCATCAACGGCTACGAGAACCACGTGGCCTGGCCCGCTCTGGCCTCCAGGGCGTGCACCGCGGGCACCAACGACATGCTCTCCCTGCTCAAGGAGCTGTCCCAGTGGCCCCGCTCCTACGTGACTCTGACCGGCGCGAGGAAGGACGAATGAAGGTCGGGATCGACAACGTCCAGATCGCCCGCATGGCCACCCTCTCCCCCGGCTTTCCTAAGAGGATTCTCTCCCCCAGGGAGCTGGCGGAGTATGAGGCGCGCACACCCCAGCGGCGGGACGAGTATCTGGCGGGGCGCTTCGCCGCGAAGGAGGCCTATATTAAGGCCAGCGGCCGCGCGGGTTTAGAATACAGGCGTATCGAGGTGCTCAACGACCCCGACGGGGCACCCCGACTCTACGTCGACGGGGTCAGGACGGGACAGGTGTCCCTGACGCACGACGGGATCGCCACCGCGATCGTCCTGCTGGATGACGATGAAAGGAAATGAATATGACTTATAACGCTCAGCTCAGCGCTGCCCTCTCCGGCAGCGACACTCTGATCATCACGGCCAAGCGCGGCTTCTGGGCCGAAAAGAGCTCCTCCTTCCGCCTGTATGAGAACGGCAGGGAGATCGCCAAGCTCAAGGCGATGTCGCGCGCGGAGATCGGCGACAACTATCTGTTCACGGTCCTGGTCTCCATCGACTTCGTCCCCGGAAACCTGTACGAGATCTCCGACTGCAAGAACGAGTTCGCCCCGGTCGACACCAGCTATCTGGCCCGCACCAGCGAGTTCGACGCGCGCTATCGCTGCGACAAGCCCCAGGGCGCGATCTACGCTCAGGACAAGACCACCTTCCGCCTCTTCTCCCCGCTGGCCAACTGGGTGGTTCTGACTATCCGCCACACGGCCCAGGAGGAGTGGCAGGGCTTCCCCCTGACCCGCGAGGAGTGCGGCTGCTGGTCGCTCGCCCTGGATGGCGACTGGGATAAGGCTGAGTACTTCTACATCGCCTGCATCGATGGCCGCATCGTCAATGCGGCTGATCCCTGGGGTTATTCCGCCAATACCAACTCGCGCCACTCCTTCGTGATCGACCCGGCCAAGGTCCTGGCGACCCCCGATGGTAGGGCCAGCCTAAAGCCTCTGGGCAGCCTGTCCAAGAGCATCATCTACGAGTGCCACGTGCGCGATATGACCTCCCGGCTCGACCTTGAGGACCGGGGAACCTATGCGGCCCTCTCGCGCAAGGGTCTGACCTACGGCAGCGGCAAGGACGTCATCCCCGCCGGCCTGGACTACATCGCCAGCCTGGGCGTGACCCACGTCCAGTTCCAGCCCGTCCAGGACTATCAGACCGTCGACGACGCCCACCCGCTGGACAGCTACAACTGGGGCTACGACCCCCTGCTCTACTTCGTGCCCGAGGGCAGCATGTGCTCCGACCCGGAGGACCCCTACGCTCGCGTGCTCGAGCTGCGCGCCATGGCTGCCGCCTTCCACCACGAGGGCATCAGGATCAACTACGACGTGGTCTACAACCACGTCTTCGACACCCACACCAACCCTCTGGACATCCTCTGCCCCGGCTACTACTTCCGCTTCAACAGCGACGGCAACCCCTCCAACGGCAGCTTCTGCGGCAACGATCTGGAGAGCCGCCACTACATGTGCCGCCGCCTGATCATCGAATCCATGGAGCACCTGGTCACCTGGTATGGCGCCGACGGCTTCCGCTTCGATTTGATGGGCATCATCGACATGGAGACCATCCGCCAGGCCCGCGAGCGCCTCTGCGCCCTGAACAAGGAGATCATGCTCTACGGCGAGGGCTGGAATATGCCCACCGCCCTGCCCAGCGAGGAGAGGACCAACCTGGACAACGCCAAGCGGATACCCGAGATCGGCTTCTTCTCCGACTTCTACCGGGATATCGCCAAGGGCGCGACCAGCAGCGACAAGATGGGCGATAGAGGCTATCTGACCGGCGACCTGGGCAAGCGGGAGGACTTCAAGTTCGCCTATGCGGCCTGCTGCCTCAACCTCAACCGCCAGCCGACCTTCGCGCGGCCCACCCAGTGCCTCAGCTATGTCGAGTGCCACGACAACTCGGCCCTGATGGACAAGCTGAAGGCCTGCTGCCCCGGCGAGAGCGACGAGATGCTGCTCAGGAGGGTCAAGCTCTGCAACGCCGCGGTGGCCCTCTCCTGCGGCATCCCCTTCTTCCACGCCGGCTGCGAGATCGGCCAGGACAAGCACGGGGTGGAGAACTCCTTCTGCTCCGGCGACGCTATCAACGGCTTCGACTACGCCCTGGCGCTCCAGCGTCGCGACATGATCCGCTTCTTCCAGAACCTCTGCCTCTTCAGGTCCACCCACTCCGAGCTGTGCTTCTCCTCCCGCGAGGAGCTGGTTGAGCGCCTCTCCTTCTGCGGCTTTGGCGACGGCTGCCTGATGGTGACCTACAACGGCGGTCAGGGCGGCTTCTACCACGTCCTGATCAACCCCTCGACCCGCTCGAGCCAGTACTCCTTCCCCAACTACGTGAAGGTGGTCCTGACCGAGACGGGCATCATCTCGAAGGAGTACGACTTCTACTCCCAGCTGGTTCTGATCAACGGGCTGTCGATCATCGTCTGCTACCAGCGCGCCGACGGCACCTCGGGGGTCTAGTCCATGCCTAGCCTTCTAAGGCTCGTCTGGCCGGTCGGAGCCCGCGTCATCAAGTATTACGGCTGGCTGCGCGAGTTCTCCCGCCACCCCGAGACCTACCCGCTCGAGATGCGGTTTCACCACACCCACGCCTTCGCCTACTCCCTGATCAAGCCCTTCCGGATCCGCTTCATCTACCGCGGCTTGGAGAATACGGTGGGAGAGAGAGCCCTCTTCGTCTTCAACCACCAGTCCGACTTCGATCCCCCGGTGATCATGGCGGTCCTGGATACCCCGGTGGGCTTTCTGGCCAAGAAGAAGATCGTGACCTTCCCCATCATCAACCACATCGTCAATGCGACCGATGGCGACTACCTCGACCGCAACGACGTCCGCCAGGAGCTCAGGACCATCAAGGGCATCGGGAAGAAGATGGCCCAGGACCCGAACATGAGCTATGTCATCTTCCCTGAGGGGAAGAGGTCCCAGGACCCCCTCGATCACACCATGAGCCCCTACAAGCCCGGCGCCTTTAAGTCCGCCTATCTGGCCAAGGCCGACATCATCCCCTGCGCCCTCTTTGGCACCTATCGCTGCCTGGAGTTCAACCGGGCTGACCAGCGCGTCTACCCCATCCAGATCAGCTTCCTGCCCCGGATCAGGTATGAGGACTACAAGGGCATGAGCACCGTCGAGCTGGCTCAGCACATCGAGAATCTGACCCGGGCCGAGGTCGCCCGCATGCGGGCCCTCCAGCCCAGCCTGGAGTTCTACTGGAACCAGCCCGAGCACGCGCGCGAGGCCCGCTGGGAGATACGGCATCAGGCTAAGCTCTTCGAGAGGAAGAGGCGGGAGCAGCTGGCCGTCGAGAGGCCGCTGGCTCGCCAGCTCAGGGCCAAGAAGCCCCGTTCCAAACCCTACGTCCCCTGCACCTACACCCGCCAGGATGCGGCCAACGACCGCCGGGCTAAGGCCGAGCGCAAAGCCGAGAGGAGACGTTTCATCGCCGAGCACGAGAAGGCTCAGAAGGGAGGGCGCTAAACGATGGACTACCGTGAGATCTACTGTGCGATCCGCGACCTGCTAGATGGCTCAAAGGACGAGGAGGGCCAGGCGCTCTACGCCGCGATGAAGCCGGCCGACGCCAACGTCGCCACCTCGACCGACCCGGCTCTGATGGAGCTGTTTGCGAATCTATCCGGCGGCAAGCAGGAGGATGTCGCCGGATATCACCTCGCTAAGAGGTTTGCTAAAGCTCTTGTTGATAAGGATGTAAAGGGTGGAAAGCAACTCCAGGATATCATTGAAAAATTGGGAGAGGATGGCTTCAGGGATAAGGCGGCTCTGCGCCTGGTCCAGGGCAGCTATGCCCTGATCCACTGGCTGATGTATCAGCTGGCGCGGGCCAACCATCCCTGCCACCAGCTTGATAATGTCACCGCCCGCTTCGCCCCGATGGTCGAGAAGGACGGCAAGGCCGACCCCAGCCCCCTGTTCACCGCCTACACCCGCCTGGTCTATCAGAAGCCCGACTTCGCCAACGACGGCTACACCAACGTGACCACCTTCCTGCTCCAGAGCGGCGACGAGACCGCCCAGACCATCCTCATCCGCCTGGGCCGCTGCCTGTGGGAGACCATGTACCCGATGTTCGAGCTGTACAACCCCCACCTGGGCGGCGAGACGGCCGACTTCCAGCTGGATACCGATGCGGAGTTCGAGGGCGCTCAGATCGCTGGCTATCTGCCCCTGATGATCTTCCTGGGTCTGCGCCTGGACTTCACCCTGGGCCAGAGGAAACTCTCCTGCCAGTTCCGCTTCCACCCGGTCAATCCCACCTTCATCGAGGTGAGCGAGGGCGAGAATGTCATCCTAAGGCAGGAGTATCTCGACGACATGGAGGACAGCCAGGAGGCCCTGGGCGATCTGAGCCTTCTGGAGGCCCTGTTAAAGTCCACCCACATCACGGTTCACAAGCCTCTCTGAGAGGTTGCTTACACCCTATTGTCAGACGCCTTCTCCCCGGTGTGGGAGAGGGCGTTTTTCAGAGTTGCAGACAGCGGGGCCGATGTCCAAAAAACCGGCTTAAATACAATCTTGAAAGCGCTTGCCGACAAGCCTTTTCCAACCTATACTTTAAGTGTAGAAAGGACCAGAAATTATGAAACTTGAAGTCATCGGTAAAGGCTTGACTGTCACCTCCGCCATGTGGGAACAGGCGGAGACCAAGCTGGCGAAGATCGCTGATCTCTTCGCCGACACTGACAGCCTCAACGCCGTCGTCGTCTACAAGGTCCATCCCAGGACCGGTGAGCAGTCCGTCGAAGTCACTCTCGCCTCCAGGCAGCTCACCGTCCGGGCTAAGTCCCGCGGCACCGACACCTACGAGTGCCTCGACCTGTGCATCGACAAGCTGACCGGCCAGCTCCGCAAGGCCAAGACCCAGCAGGAGCGCTCCCGCTCCCGCGGCTTCCTCGACGATTTCGCCGACTTCGACACCCAGAACGAGCAGCCCGTCGACGTGACCAAGGTCAAGAAGCTCGACCTCGTCCCCATGGATGTGGATGAGGCCATCGCCAGGATGGATGCTCTGGGACACTCCTTCTTCGTCTACCTCGACAGCACCACCAATCTGGTCAACGTCCTCTACGTCCGCGATGAGGGCGGCTACGGAAGGATCGAGCTGGAGAGAGCGTAAGGTTCTCTGAGGGGGTTGGGAGACCGACCCCCTTTTTGAAACTTTAATTTTCGGTGAGACTCTCCCCAAGATGGTCCGGTGGGTGTATCTTCGCCTCCATGCGCTCGCCGATCCCCGCCAGGTGGTGGCGGGAGGATTAAAATTAAAAAAGTTGAAGGAGGTGGCTGATGATTCTAGCGACCGATCTGGATGGGACTCTGCTCTATCCCAAGCGGCGTCTGGGCGTGCTCAGCCGCCCCAACCGCGAGTTTCTGAGAGACCTCCACCAGCGGGGCTGGGAGATCGTGGTCGTCTCCGGCCGCAACTCGCGCCTGCATCCCTACCTCAACAGAGACCTGGGCTTCGGCGTCAGCTATATCGGCTGCAACGGCGGCTTCATCCTGGACGAGAGTGGAAAGCTGGTCCGAAAGCAGGCCGTGCCGACCCAGCTGGCTCTGGATATCTACGCTCGGATGGTCGAGCGCTGCGGGCTCGGAGCCTGGGCTCTGATGGACGAGTCGGCGAAGACCTGGTACGACGTGCACAACCTCTCGGCCGCCATCACCGCCATGGTGGTGGTCTCCAACTTCTTCTCCTTCCGCTACAAGGAGGGGTTCACCCTGAAGCAGCCCGAGTTCCTTCACCGCCTGGCTCGGGGCGAGGTCTGCAAGCTGATGCCCGTCATTCAGTTCGGCCCCCACATGAAGGAGCGGATTCACCGGGCCTATCACACGATGAATCAGCAGTATGGCGACCAGTGCTCGATCGCGGTCTCCCACATCGCCCTGGAGATCACCGCCCGCGGGGTGAGTAAGGGCAGCGCCCTATCGGAGTTTGCTAAGGAGCGCCAGGTGCCCGTCGAGGAGGTCATCGCCGCCGGGGACAGCGGCAACGACGTCTCGATGTTCGATACCTTCCCCCACAGCTTCTGCATGCGCTCGGCCGACCCCTGGGTCCAGGCCCACGCGGCCCACATCATCGATAGGGTCGACCAGATCCAGGAGTATCTGGACCATCCCGAGAGGATGAGCGACGACCTGGCGACGTTTGAGAGGCGGCGAGCGATGCCCATCGCGCCGATCGAGGAGAAATAGGACTGAAGTAAA
>CALVYN010000028.1 GCA_944372245.1 uncultured Bacilli bacterium | reverse complement strand
ACCCCCTATTCTATTAAGGGACGGGGGGAACTTAAGAAAGCTGGCCAGCTTTCTTAAGTTCGATTGCACTATACATGAGGTTATGGGCTGGGTTTAAAGGAAAAATATCCTCCTTTTGGGTGGGCGATCTGGAATCAAAACAAAAAAAATCGCCTACGGAGGCGATACTCTTAGCAAATGGTTGGAACAGTGAGCCAAATCTGTGAGGCGGGGATTTTTGTTAACTACAGCGAAAAGCCTCGGATTTTCGCTCATTTTCTTAGCCCCCAATTATTTCGATAGACAATCGCAGTGAAAAATCAGATTACGTGTTATATAGGGTATTACATACCCCCCGTTAAGTTCGGCCGGCCTTGGCCTAAAGACCAAATAGCCGGCCGAAGACAACCAAAAGCAACGGGGGAGAGGAGGTTAAAGTGCCCTCATTATAAGCACAATCCAACCAAAGCAACAGCCGAAACCAGCGAAACCAAGTAGCGCAAGCCAAATCAAAGGGTGTATAACAAATTAGGGCGGTGAAATACCGCGAACCACCGCCCCGAGATACAAACCCATCGTTGTTATACAAATCAAACGCAGGAGGTGCGAGCCACGAAGAAACGAGAAGCAAAGAGCGAGTTAATCGTTCTTAGGATTTCCAAGAGCGAGAAAACCACGCTAGAGGCAATCCGAAAAAGGACAGGGCTAACTGTGTCGCAGATACTCTACCCCACTCTACAAGCCTTCCTAAAGGCTTGTAAACCCGCCCTAGAGGGCGATAAGGAGAGCAGAGACGAGAAGGCCGAGACGAAGCCGACCAACAAAAAAACTCGGGTTGTGCACTAGGTCGCAACTAACCACAACCCGAGCCCAGACGGGGTTTTAAAAACGCCGTTTTTACCCCCTTACGGAGGCAAAATCATTATACGGCGTAATACACCCCATCGGAAAGGAACTAAATGGGGATGATTGACGAGAAGCCCGCCGAGCCAGACTTTGATAAAAATTACATCGTTGTCCAAGGCTGGATGCTCCGTTTAGGGCTAACGCCTTCGGAGCTGTTGCTGTTCGCCCTAATACGGGGTTTCTGCTCCTATAAGGGGGCGACCTTCAAGGGGTCATTGACCTATATCCAAACTTGGTTAGGGTGCGCAAGGCCGACCGCCGTTAGGCTACTCAACAGCCTTGAAAGCAAAGGGCTAATTGCCCGCAAGAAGGGGGATGGCAAGCACACTAGCGAGTATTCGCTAAAGTGGGACACCATCGCCAAATACACCCAGCGAACCGAAGAGGGGGGTAGTTTCAAAATGAAACTAGGTAGTTCAAAAATTGAACTAGGTAGTTTCAAAATGAAACCAGATAAACATAAGAATACTGATACTAATAACGACTTACTCCTAGAGGCGCGCACGCGCGCGGGCGTGCCAATCGTCGAGGAAGAAGACCGACGAAGACGGCACGACAAAGCCCTAGCGCGGGTGCTCGCCTATGATTGGGTCAACGACTGATGAAACTACGAACAGCGTTAGCGGGCTTTAGCAGGCAATACGCGCACAAGGTCAAGCCATCGACCCTATACACATTCAAGCGACACTCTAGGACAATCCTCGTGCCCTTCCTGGATAAGGAGATAGACCAGCTCACCAGAGAGGCCCTGCAAGCCCACATAGACCGCCTGAAGCGCCTAAGAGACCGACAGGACGCAGTAAGCGCCCTGAAGCGGGTCAGCGAATGGCTTAGGGACTTCAAGGGGAAGGACGCCCCACAGCTGCGGGGGCTGTATGCGGGCAAGGATTTCACGATCCATAAGCCACACGCCCCGCTAGTCTGGAGCGAGGAAGAATACCGCGCGCTAATCCAAGCCCCAGCACTGGCAGGCGAGCGCTGGCAGTTGATGTTTGCGCTGGAGTATGTAGCAGGGCTGAGGATAGGGGAGCTAAGGGGTATCCAAGTCGAGGCTTTCGACTTCGAGCGTTGCACCCTGGATATATACCAGCAGGCCAACAACTGCACGGGAACAGGGGCGACCCGCATCACGATGCCCAAGAGCAGGAAGGGGGAAAGGACTATCCCCCTACCGCAGAGCCTAGCCGACCGAATAGCCGACTATGTGAGGCGCACCCATAAGAGGCCCTCTAGCTTTCTCTTTGAAAGCCCTAGAAACCCTAGAAGGCCAATAGGGGCAACGACCATAGAGCGGACATTTAAGAAAGCCTGCGAGGAAGCGGGACTAAGCCCCCGCAGGTTTCACAGCTTCCGCTCAACGACCGCCACAGCCTTGCAGGAAAGAGGACTGCCAGCCGATATAGTCGCCGCCCTTCTAGGCCACGATAGCGCCGTCACCAAGGCATATTACACGGGCAGGACAGGGATAAGAGAGCGAGCCATAAGGGAGGGGCTGGAGGCCATCTACAGACACTTGCAGGCATAAAAAACCGCCGGACGAAACCCCGGCGATACTCTTAGCAAATGGTTGGAACAGTGAGCCAAATCTGTGAGGCGGGGATTTTTGTTAACTACAGCGAAAAGCCTCGGATTTTCGCTCATTTTCTTAGCCCCCAATTATTTCGATAGACAATCGCAGTGAAAAATCAGATTACGTGTTATATAGGGTATTACATACCCCCCGTTAAGTTCGGCCGGCCTTGGCCTAAAGACCAAATAGCCGGCCGAAGACAACCAAAAGCAACGGGGGAGAGGAGGTTAAAGTGCCCTCATTATAAGCACAATCCAACCAAAGCAACAGCCGAAACCAGCGAAACCAAGTAGCGCAAGCCAAATCAAAGGGTGTATAACAAATTAGGGCGGTGAAATACCGCGAACCACCGCCCCGAGATACAAACCCATCGTTGTTATACAAATCAAACGCAGGAGGTGCGAGCCACGAAGAAACGAGAAGCAAAGAGCGAGTTAATCGTTCTTAGGATTTCCAAGAGCGAGAAAACCACGCTAGAGGCAATCCGAAAAAGGACAGGGCTAACTGTGTCGCAGATACTCTACCCCACTCTACAAGCCTTCCTAAAGGCTTGTAAACCCGCCCTAGAGGGCGATAAGGAGAGCAGAGACGAGAAGGCCGAGACGAAGCCGACCAACAAAAAAACTCGGGTTGTGCACTAGGTCGCAACTAACCACAACCCGAGCCCAGACGGGGTTTTAAAAACGCCGTTTTTACCCCCTTACGGAGGCAAAATCATTATACGGCGTAATACACCCCATCGGAAAGGAACTAAATGGGGATGATTGACGAGAAGCCCGCCGAGCCAGACTTTGATAAAAATTACATCGTTGTCCAAGGCTGGATGCTCCGTTTAGGGCTAACGCCTTCGGAGCTGTTGCTGTTCGCCCTAATACGGGGTTTCTGCTCCTATAAGGGGGCGACCTTCAAGGGGTCATTGACCTATATCCAAACTTGGTTAGGGTGCGCAAGGCCGACCGCCGTTAGGCTACTCAACAGCCTTGAAAGCAAAGGGCTAATTGCCCGCAAGAAGGGGGATGGCAAGCACACTAGCGAGTATTCGCTAAAGTGGGACACCATCGCCAAATACACCCAGCGAACCGAAGAGGGGGGTAGTTTCAAAATGAAACTAGGTAGTTCAAAAATTGAACTAGGTAGTTTCAAAATGAAACCAGATAAACATAAGAATACTGATACTAATAACGACTTACTCCTAGAGGCGCGCACGCGCGCGGGCGTGCCAATCGTCGAGGAAGAAGACCGACGAAGACGGCACGACAAAGCCCTAGCGCGGGTGCTCGCCTATGATTGGGTCAACGACTGATGAAACTACGAACAGCGTTAGCGGGCTTTAGCAGGCAATACGCGCACAAGGTCAAGCCATCGACCCTATACACATTCAAGCGACACTCTAGGACAATCCTCGTGCCCTTCCTGGATAAGGAGATAGACCAGCTCACCAGAGAGGCCCTGCAAGCCCACATAGACCGCCTGAAGCGCCTAAGAGACCGACAGGACGCAGTAAGCGCCCTGAAGCGGGTCAGCGAATGGCTTAGGGACTTCAAGGGGAAGGACGCCCCACAGCTGCGGGGGCTGTATGCGGGCAAGGATTTCACGATCCATAAGCCACACGCCCCGCTAGTCTGGAGCGAGGAAGAATACCGCGCGCTAATCCAAGCCCCAGCACTGGCAGGCGAGCGCTGGCAGTTGATGTTTGCGCTGGAGTATGTAGCAGGGCTGAGGATAGGGGAGCTAAGGGGTATCCAAGTCGAGGCTTTCGACTTCGAGCGTTGCACCCTGGATATATACCAGCAGGCCAACAACTGCACGGGAACAGGGGCGACCCGCATCACGATGCCCAAGAGCAGGAAGGGGGAAAGGACTATCCCCCTACCGCAGAGCCTAGCCGACCGAATAGCCGACTATGTGAGGCGCACCCATAAGAGGCCCTCTAGCTTTCTCTTTGAAAGCCCTAGAAACCCTAGAAGGCCAATAGGGGCAACGACCATAGAGCGGACATTTAAGAAAGCCTGCGAGGAAGCGGGACTAAGCCCCCGCAGGTTTCACAGCTTCCGCTCAACGACCGCCACAGCCTTGCAGGAAAGAGGACTGCCAGCCGATATAGTCGCCGCCCTTCTAGGCCACGATAGCGCCGTCACCAAGGCATATTACACGGGCAGGACAGGGATAAGAGAGCGAGCCATAAGGGAGGGGCTGGAGGCCATCTACAGACACTTGCAGGCATAAAAAACCGCCGGACGAAACCCCGGCGATACTCTTAGCAAATGGTTGGAACAGTGAGATTCGAACTCACGACCCCTTCCACCCCAAGGAAGTGCGCTACCAAGCTGCGCTATGTCCCAAGAGCAGAAAGAATTATAGCAACGCCGACATTAAAAGCAAGCATTTAAGCGCATTTTCCATCGGCATTTTCAAATGATTTTAAAGTCTTCAACAATCGGTCTGAAGAGCCGAGTTTCCTGGCCTTCGCGAGGCTGAAAAGAGTCCATAAATGGCCGCTAGTCCGAGGTTCAAAACCTTTAGCGCCTCGATGATTCCACCCTGGAGAATGAGAGTTTCAAATCGAAAAAACGGCGTGCACACAGGCACGCCGTCAGGCTTCAGCGCTCGGTCTAGAGCGCGCGGATGATCTGCTTGATCGCCTCCAGGGACTCCTCGTTGGTCAACACCAGCAGGGTCGAGCAGCCGGAGTACTTCTCCAAGTGCTGGGCCACCGTATCGACCGTCGCGGAGATGCCCTTCATCTCGTTGGGGGTGATGAAGAGGACGCCGACCTGACCATCGGGGAAGGCCGCCGTGACCTGCGAGCGGAACTGGCTGGCATCCATCGGGCCCGAGGTGGGGGTGGACGCGCAGATGACCAGGTGCTTCAGGCCGTGGGAGACGATGTCGTCGACCTCGCGGTAGAACTGCACGTACTCGGGGATCAGGGTGATGTTGTTGACGTTGCGGGGCTGATACTGGGCGAAGGCGTCGCTCACCGCGACCGCCTCGGCGCTCTTGGCCTCATCGTAGTGCGGCAGCTGGCCGTGCTCGAGCAGGTAGGCAATCTCCGCCGCGGTGATGGTCTCCTTCTCGAAGAGCGCGTTGGCGATCAGCGTGACCTGGTCCTTGTGAGACTCGACGATCTCACGGGTCTTGCGGTAGCACTCGTCGATGATCTTGCGGATCTCCTGGTCGATCTCGTAGGCGACCTGGTCGGAGAAGTTGCGCTGCTGGTTGTAGTCGCGGCCGAGGAAGACGTTCTGATTGGGATCCTCGTACTGGACGGTGCCGAGGCTGGACATGCCGTACTCGGTCACCATCGAGCGGGCGATTCGGGTCGCCTTCTGGAAGTCGTCGGAGGCGCCGGTGGACATATCGCCGAAGAAGACCTCCTCGGAGACGCGGCCACCCAGGTAGCCGCAGATCCTGGCGATCATCATCTCCTTGGTGTAGTTGAAGTGGTCGACCTCGGGGGTCATCAGGGTGTGACCGCCGGTACGGCCTCTAGGGATGATGGAGACCGACTGGACCTTGTCCGCGCCGGGCAGGGTCAGACCGACGATGGCGTGGCCGGACTCGTGGAAGGCCACGCGCCGCTTGTCGTCCTCGTTCATGTGGGTCTTCTTGGCGGGGCCGGCGATGCGGCGGTCGATGGCCTCATCGATATCCATCATGGTAATGTGGTCGCGCTTGTTGCGCACGGCCATGATGGCCGCCTCGTTCATGACGTTGGCCAGGTCGGCGCCGGAGAAGCCGACGGTGCGGGAAGCGACCGAGGCGAAGTCGACATCGGGGGCGAGAGGCTTCCTGCGGGAGTGAACCTTGAGGATTGCCTCGCGGCCCTCCTTGTCGGGATAGTCGACGGTGATGGTGCGGTCGAAGCGGCCGGGACGGAGCAGGGCGGGGTCGAGGACGTCGTCGCGGTTGGTCGCGGCCATGACGATGACGCCGGAGTTCTCCGCGAAGCCATCCATCTCGACCAGCAGCTGGTTGAGGGTCTGCTCGCGCTCGTCGTTGCCGCCGCCCAGACCGGCGCCGCGCTGGCGGCCGACCGCATCGATCTCATCGATGAAGATCAGACAGGGCGCCTGCTTCTTGGCGGTGTTGAACAGGTCGCGCACGCGGCCGGCACCGACACCGACATACATCTCGACAAAGTCGGAGCCGGAGATGGAGAAGAAGGGGACGCTGGCCTCGCCGGCCACGGCCTTGGCCAGCAGGGTCTTACCGGTGCCAGGAGGTCCAACCAGGAGGATACCCTTGGGGAGGACGGCACCCATCTTCTTGTACTTATCGTTGGAGTGGAAGTACTCGACCACCTCCCTCAGCTCATCCTTGACCTCGTCGCAGCCCGCCACGTCGGAGAAGCGGACCTTGGACTGAGTCTCGCGCCGGGCGGTGGACTTGTTGAAGTTCATCACGCCGTTGTTGTTGACCGCGCGCGACATCGAGCGCAGCAGGATGAAGATCAGGATGCCGCCCAGGACGATGTAGATGACGGGCCAGAGCCAGGACCAGACGCTGTTGGTCGACTGGACCGTGCGGTCGGGAAAGACGGGGCTAGCCGCCTCGGTGGAGTAGATCTCGGGGTGGTCATCGATGACCTGCTCCAGGATGGCGACATCGCTGGCGGGCAGGGTGGCCTGGAAGCCGAAGACCTCGCGGGTGGGCACCACCTCGCCCGAGAAGCGGAAGGTGCCGCTCACGTAGTAGATGTTGTCCGAGTAGGCGCTCTGCTGGATGTTGACGGAGAGGATGTTGGTCTTGTAGGTCTGATTGTCGGTGTATTCGATCTGGAGCTCATTGCTCATCAGAGCGACCAAATCGCCCTCGGGCTTCTCCTCGCCAGGGTTGTCGGGATCCTCCACCAGGCGCACATCCGCCTCGCTGAAGTTGATGTAGCGCATGCCGCGGCCGGGTGCGAAGACGAGAAAGTACAGCAGCAGGACGATAGCGACGATGAAGAGAAGAGCGGGGATGACGACGGACCAGAGACTCCCCTTGCGCCGGGGGCTGTTTCCGCTAGTATTTGCCATTCAACCTCCTCCTTAAAAAGATTGTGAATAGGTAGGAACGGTGTTTCGCCGTACACAGAAAGCAATTATAAAACGGCTGACACACGCTTTGAATTTATAGAGCAAAGCCGAGCCATTTCAGTTTAAAAACGGCTGTAAACGCACCGTTTCAGGCCCTTTTTAAAGGTTCGTTCCACAATTATTCTCCCCCGTGAGATGTGTGAGAGATCTTCAGCCCCCGTCAAGGCGTCTATGGGATGTGAGATGCTGAAAAGAAAGAGCTGCGTTCGAGATTGGGCTGAAGATAGAATTCTTCACTCCAAATCCAAAATTTTTATCTCTCAGAATAAGATTGCTAACTCAAAAATACGGATAAAAAATAAAAGCCCCGCTATGGCGGGACTCTTATGTATCGGAATGGGCTTAGAAGCTCAGGGGACTCTCGTTGGAAGCGGGGCTGCTCTCGGGCTTGACCAGATCCTCGGTGTCGGTGATGGGGAGCTCCTCCTCGCGCAGGGCGTCGGTGTAGAACTCGGAGTCGGTGAAGCCGGACTTGAGGGCGTCGAAGTCCTCATCGGACTCCTCCTCGGCCCGGACGAAGTCCTCGTCGGCGGGCAGGGGGTTGATGCCGGTGCCGGCCGGGATCAGACGGCCGATCATGACGTTCTCCTTCAGACCCCTGAGGTGATCGACCTTACCCTTGAGGGCGGAGTCGGTCAGGACCCTGGTGGTCTCCTGGAAGGAGGCGGAGGAGAGGAAGGAGTCGGTGTCGAGGGCGGCCTTGGTCACGCCCAGGATCATGGGGCGACCGACGGCGGGGCGCTGGCCGTGCTCGAAGGCCTTCTGGTTCTTCTCGGTGAAGGTCAGCGTGTCGGTGCGGATGCCGGGCAGCAGGTCGGTGTCGCCGCCGTCGATGATCATGATCTTGCCGATCATCTGGCGGACGATGACCTCGATGTGCTTATCGGAGATGTTGATGCCCTGGGCGTTGTACACCTTCTGAACCTCGTCGATGACGTAGCGGGCGGCCTCCCAGGTGTCGGTGTCATCCAACAGCTCCTTGGGATCGGTGGAGCCGGCGGTCAGGGCCTGACCGGCGTGGACGTTGTCGCCCACGCTGACGATCGCCTTGGGATGGATGGTGTGGCTGGTGACATTCTGCTCCTCGTGGTCGCTCTTGATGGTGAAGACGAGGCGGCCAGTCAGACGGGAACGGTTGCCGGAAGCATCCTTCTTCTCCTCCTCCCGGATGTCGGTGATCACACCGCCGATGATGGCGATGGTGGCCTGACCCTTGGGGTTGCGGACCTCGAGAAGCTCCTGGACACGGGGAAGACCCTGGGTGATATCGGAACCGGCGACGCCACCCTCGTGGAAGGTGCGCATGGTCAGCTGGGTGCCGGGCTCACCGATGGACTGGGCGGCCATGATGCCGACCGTGTCGCCCATCTTGGCCATCTCGCCGGTGGCCATGTTGCGGCCATAGCAGCGGATGCAGACACCCTCGGGAGCGCGGCAGGTCAAGAGCGACCTGACCTCGACCTCCTTCAGGCCCAGCTCGTCGATCTCGTGCGCCGTGGCCTCGTCGATGAGCTCGTTGCGGCGGCAGATGACGGTGCCATCGGGGGCGATGACATCGACCGCGGCGAAGCGGCCGAGGACGCGGGTGCCGACGGAGACCAGCTGGTTGCCCAGCTCATCGCAGATGGGGTGGACCTTCATGCCGTGGTCGACGCCGCAGTCCTCCATGCGGATGACGACGGAGTGGGAGACATCGACCAGACGGCGGGTCAGGTAGCCCGAGTCGGCGGTCTTCAGAGCGGTATCGGTCGATCCCTTGCGGGCGCCGTGGGTCGCGATGAAGTACTCGCTGACGGTCATACCCTGGCGGAAGGAGTTGCGGACGGGGATCTCGATGGTGACGTTGTTGGGGCCGGACATGGGGCCGCGCATACCGATCAGCTGGACGAAGTTGTTCAGCGAGCCGCGGGCGCCCGAGCGAGCCATCATGAAGACGGGGTTGCGCGGGTTGGCCTTCATGAAGGCGTCGATGTCCTTGGTCATGTCGGACTTGGCCTTGCTCCAGGCGTCGACGATCTCCTGATGGCGCTGCGCGGGGGTGAGCAGACCCTCCTCGTAGGCCTCCTCAATCTGCTCGACCTCCCTGTCGCCCTGGGCGATGTACTTCTCCTTGCCGGGCAGGTCGTTGATGTCGGTGATCGACAGGGTCAGACCCATGCGGGTGCACTCGTCGTAGCCGGTGTCCTTGATGCGGTCGAGCAGGATGGCGGTCCGGCGCGAGCCGTAGCGGCGGCAGAGCTCGTTGATGATGGTGGAGAGCTGGCCCTTGTTGACGGGCTCGGTGGGCTGCCAGCGCTCGGCCAGGTAGGCGTGGGGATCCTCGCCGGCGGGCACGAACCAGCTGTCGGGGGCCTTCTTGAAGATGCCGGGGCAGTGCTTGGGCGAGTCGTTGATGAAGGGGAAGTCGGCGGGGAACATGTTGTTGAAGATGAGCTTGCCGGGGGTGGTGACGATCAGGCGCTGCTGCTGCTCGGGAGTGAAGTAGCTCTCCTTGTGCAGGCTGGCGGCGGGCACGACGATGCGGGTGTTCTTGGAGATGATCTTGCGCTCGAGAGCCCGCATGACCTCATCGTAGTCGCGGAAGGCGTGGCCATCGTAGTCCACATAGCCCTCCAGGGCCGCGATGTAGCGGTCGAGGACGTCCTTGCGGTACTGTTCGGAGGCGGGGATGTGCTCCTGGATCTGGCGCAGCTCCTGGATCTGCTGCTGGTACTCGGCAGGGGTCTGCTCGCTGGTGAGGTAGAAGTGGCCGACGACGACATCCTGGACGGGGATGGCCAGAACGGTCGCGTCCCTGGGCGAGAGGATGTTGCGGGTGGCGATCATCAGGTCGAACGCCTCCTGCTGCGCCTCGCGCGACAGGGGGACGTGGACGGCCATCTGGTCGCCGTCGAAGTCGGCGTTGAAGCCGGGGCAGACCAGGGGGTGCAGACGGATGGCGTGGCCATCGACCAGCACGGGCCTGAAGGCCTGGATACCCAGACGGTGCAGGGTGGGCGCGCGGTTGAGCAGGACGGGGTGGTTGGGGACGATCTTCTCCAGCGCGTCGAAGACGCAGTCGTCGAAGCGGGCAACCATGGCGTCAGCCTGCTTGGTCGAACTGGCGACACCCTCCTTGATCAGCTCGTGGATGAGGAAGGGCTTGAAGAGGTGTATGGCCATCTCGCGGGGCAGACCGCACTGGTCCATGCGCAGGAAGGGGCCGACGCAGATGACGGAGCGGCCGGAGTAGTCCACGCGCTTGCCCAGCAGGTTCTGACGGAAGCGGCCCTGCTTGCCCTTGAGGGCGGAGGACAGGGACTTGAGCGGGCGGCCGGAGACGCCGGTCACGGGCTTGTTGCGGCGGCCGTTGTCGATCAGGGCGTCGACGGCCTCCTGCAGCATGCGCATCTCGTTGACCTGGATGACGGAGGGCGCCTTCATCTTGATCAGCTTGGCCAGACGGGAGTTGCGGATGATGACGCGGCGGTAGAGGTCGTTGAGGTCGGAGGTGGCGAAGCGGCCGCCGTCGAGCATCAGCATGGGGCGCAGATCGGGGGGGATGACGGGGATGACGTCGAGGATCATCCACGAGGCCTTGTTGCCGGAGTTGTGGATGGACTCGACGACCTCGAGCCGCTTGATCAGGCGCAGGCGCTTCTGGGAGGAGTGGTCCTTGGGGTCGCGCAGCTGGGCGTAGATGCGCTTGAGCTCCTCATCGATGTCGATCTCGTCGAGCAGGCGCTTGGCCGCGGCGGCACCCCAGCCGAACTCGGCGCCGGTGTAGACGGAGATGAAGTTGGAGATGGACTGGAAGTCGTAGGGCTCGGACTGGTTGTCCAGGCTCTCCAGGTAGCGCTGGCAGCGCTCGTACTCGCGGGGCTGGTCGGGGGTGACCAGACCGTCGTCGAGGAAGCCTCTGAGAATGGTGGTGAAGACCTCGCGGCCGTCGCGCTCATCCAGGACCTGCTTGTAGGTCAGGTGCTTGCACTGGCCGGGGTTGACGACGATGTGGGAGGTGAAGTAGATGACCTCCTCCAGGTCCTTGGGAGGGATATCCAACAGCAGTGCCATCTTGGACGGCGTGCCCTTGGTGTACCAGATGTGGGCGCAGGGAGCCGCCAGGTTGATGTAGCCCATGCGCTCGCGGCGCACGGCCTTGGCAGTCACCTCGACGCCGCACTTCTCGCAGACCACGCCCTGGAAGCGGGGCTTCTTATACTTGCCGCAGTGGCACTCGTAGTCCTTGAAGGGGCCGAAGATCTTCTCGCAGAAGAGGCCTTCGGGCTCGGGCCGCTGGGTGCGGTAGTTGATGGTCTCGGGCTTGGTCACCTCGCCGGCGCCGGGGGCCTTGCCCTGGCGCTCCGCGTATGACCAGTGACGGATGGCCTCGGGCGAAGCCAGGCCGATCTTGATGCTGCTGAGCTTGTCGAGATCAAACATTCCTAGTCACCATCCTTTCCATTGAAATCTTCCTGGGTCAAGTCGTCGCCGAGCTGGTCGCTGGTGACGATCGAAGAGGTGTCGCTCAGGGGCAGGCCGATGTCCTCCCACTCGCCGGACTTGGAGATGTCGATGTCGCCGCGGGTGCGCTCGCGCGCCTCATCGCCGCCGGTGGAGTAGTTGCGCATCTCGTGCTGGATGCGGCGGGACTCGCGGGCGTTCTCCGAGGTCACGGTCTCCATGTCGATGACCTTGTTGTCCTTGTCCAGGAGCTGGACGTCGAGGGCCAGACCCTGGAGCCCCTTGAGCATGACGCGGAAGGACTCGGGCATCGAGGGCCGGGGGACGGGGTTGCCCATCAGGATGGACTCGTAGGCCACGTTGCGGCCCAGCATGTCGTCCGACTTGATGGTCAGCATCTCCTGGAGCACGTGGGAGGCGCCGTAGGCCTCCAGGGCCCAGACCTCCATCTCACCGAAGCGCTGGCCGCCGTTCTGCGCCTTGCCGCCCAGCGGCTGCTGGGTGACCAGGGAGTAGGGGCCGGTCGCGCGGGAGTGCATCTTGTCGTCGACCATGTGGTCGAGCTTGATCATGTACATGGTGCCGACCGCGATGCGGTTCTCGAAGGGCTCGCCGGTCTGGCCGTCGTAGACGACGGTCTTGCCGTCCATCGAGATGCCCGCCAGCTCCATCATCTTGGTCAGCTCCTCGTCGGAGACGCCGTCGAAGACGGGGGTGGCCAGCTTTAAGCCACCCAGGCGGCGGCAGGCCTCACCGAGGTGGAGCTCGATGACCTGACCGATGTTCATACGCGAGGGGACGCCCAGAGGGTTGAGGCAGAGGTCGACGGGGCGGCCGTCGGGGAGGAAGGGCATGTCCTCCTGGGGCACGAGCTTGGAGATGACACCCTTGTTGCCGTGGCGGCCGGACATCTTGTCGCCCTCGGAGATCTTCCTCTTCTGGACGATGTGGACCTTGACCTGCTCGATGACGTTGGGGGCCACGACGTCGCCGTTGGCGGCGGAGAAGATCTGAACATCCTGAACGATACCGCCGCAGCCGTGAGGAACCTTGAGGGAGCTGTCCTTACCATCCTTAGCCTTCTCGCTGAAGATGGACTTGAGCAGCTTCTCCTCGGGGCTCTCCTGAGTCTCGCCCTTGGGCGTGATCTTGCCGACGAGGACATCGCCCTCGTTGACCACGGAGCCGGGGATGATGATGCCGCGGGCATCGAGCTGGCGGCTGGCGTTGCGGCCGGCGTTGGGCACGTCGCGGGTGAACTCCTCATCGCCGAGCTTGGTCTTGCGGCGCTCGATGGTGAACTCGTCGATGTGGATCGAGGTGAAGGTGTCGTTGCGGCGCAGCTCCTCGTTCATCACGACGGCGTCCTCGTAGTCGTAGCCGTGCCAGGTCATGAAGGCGATGGTCGCGTTCTGACCCAGAGCCAGGTCGCCGTTCTCCATGGCGGGGCCATCGGCGATGACCTGGCCGGGTTCGACGTGCTGGCCGATGCTGACGATGGGGGTCTGGTTGATGCAGGTCGACTGGTTGGACTTGGCGAACTTGCGCAGGAAGTACTCCACGCGCTCGCCGTCGTCGTCGGAGCGGACGATGATGTGGCTGGCGTCAGCGTACTCGACCACGCCGGCGCGCTTGGCCAGGATGCCCGCACCGGAGTCGTGGGCAACCTTGGCCTCCATACCGGTGCCGACGAAGGGGGCGTGGGGACGCAATAGAGGCAGAGCCTGCCTCTCCATGTTGGAACCCAGCAGGGCGCGGGTCGTATCGTCGTTCTCCAGGAAGGGGATGCAGGCGGAGGCGATGGAGACGATCTGCTTGGGCGAGACATCGATGAAGTCGACCTGGGTCGCGCTGTCGGCCATGACGGTCTCACCGCCGTGGCGGCAGACGACGCGGGGGTCGAGGATCTGGTTGGTCGCGGTGTCGATGTTGACGTTGGCCTGGGAGATGAAGTGGGAGGCCTCCTCCTCGGCGGTCAGATAGACCACGTGGGAGGGATCCTGGTCGACGATGCCGTGGTTGACGGGACGGTAGGGGGTGGTGATGAAGCCGTACTTGTCGATCTTGGCGTAGCAGGCGAGGTTGTTGATCAGACCGACGTTCTGACCCTCAGGGGTCTCGATGGGGCAGATGCGGCCGTAGTGGGTGAAGTGGACATCGCGGACCTCGAAGGAGGCGCGGTCGCGGGACAGACCACCGGGACCCAGAGCGGAGAGGCGGCGCTTGTGGGTCAGCTCGGCCAGAGGGTTGGTCTGGTCCATGAACTGGGACAGCTGCGAGGAGTTGAAGAAGTCCTTGAGGTTGGTGGTCAGGGGCTTGATGTTGACCACAGCCGCAGGGTGGAGGCCGGTGCCATCATCCTGGGTCATCAGGCTCAGCATGCGGTCGCGGATGTTCTTCTCGATGCGGGACAGACCCTGGCGGAAGTGCTCCTGGAGCAGCTCGCCGACGCACTTGACGCGGCGGTTGGACAGGTTGTCGATATCGTCGAAGTCGCCGATGCCGCTCATGACGTTGAGCATGTAGGAGAAGACGGCGAAGATGTCGGAGGGGGTGACGTAGGAGACGTCCAGGTTCATGTCGGTGCCGATGATGGGCACGATGGCCTCGGGCATCTCGGGATCCTCGCTGCGGACGCGGACAACGTTGATGCGACCGTGGTCATCCAGAGCGGTGTTGATGTGGAACCAGCAGTCGGGGTCGGTGCCATCGAGGGTCATGTTGCCGCTCTCGAAGAAGCGGCGCTTGCGCAGGTCGGCCACGTCGGCCTCGGTCAGCTTGTGGCCCTCCTCGAAGAGGATCTCGCCGCTCTCGCTGTCGACGAGGTTCTCAGCCAGCGTGCGGCCGGGCAGACGGTTGTAGATGCCCAGCTTCTCGTTGATCTTGAAGCGGCCCGCACGGCCCAGACCGTAGTGCTTGCGGTCGAAGAAGCGGCTCTTCATCAGGGAGACGGCGGAGGCGTCGGTCACGGGCTCGCCGGGACGGAGCTTGGTGTAGATCTCCTGCAGGGCGGTGCGCACGACCTTGGCGGGACCGCCGCTGAGGGTGCGCTCGGAGACGGGGTTCTTGGCCAGGGAGTCGTTCAGGCGGTAGGAGTAGTCGCCGAACAGCTCGTGGATCTGCTCGTCGGAGGCCAGGCCCAGAGCGCGCAGCAGGGTGATGGCCGAGACCTTCCTCTGCTTGTCGATACGCACGTTCAAAAGACCCT